>DAOVTC010000101.1 GCA_030633285.1 Flavobacteriaceae bacterium | reverse complement strand
CACTGAAGTTATCAATTCAAGACGCCCTGGATTTTCTGATAGTCCATACAGTGTAGGAACCAAAGTATACCAAGTTGAAGGTGGCCTATTTTATAGAAATGTTGGAAATTATCTATATTGGAATAATACTACCGGGGAAGCTAATGAGTATAGTTCAAAAGCATTTGGTACCGATATAACTTTTAGAACAGGGCAATTTTTTGAACGTTTAGAATTTAATCTTGATCTAGCATTACAAAATGAAAAAAGAGATTATACCAAGCCTTCTGTTTATAGTGAATCAGGTTTTGGGCTAAGCAAATTAACTGTTGGGGCAAAATATTTAATATATAAACCTGAGTACACAGATAAATCAAAAGAAATTAGAAGCTGGAAAGCTAGACATAGTTTTGATAAAAAGAGATTAATTCCTGCTGTGGGTGTTTATGTTGGATTAAATACTAATTTTTTAAATGATCTTTATAAAAATCCTGGAGGTCTTAGTCCAAAATTAGCTATAATTACTCAAAATGATTTATCAAACAGATTGGTTGTAATAACCAATTTTATTATGGATAAGGCTTTTACCGATGATTCGGAAAATTCCTTTATTTTAACAACTACTTATACTTTAACTCGTCAATGGTCAATATTTGGTGAGGGTCAAGCATTTTTTAGAAAAAATGTACCAAATGATTTTCAATTTGGAGCTGGTGGTGCTTACTTGATTAATGACAATATACAGGCTGATTTTTCGGCAAGAATGATTTATGATGAACGAGGAGATAATAGCTTTATATTTGGAGGTGGACTGTCATGGAGACTCGATAAACACAAAGATAAAATTCTAAGAAATAAAACTGACAATAATGAACCAAAATTAGAAGGTGAAAAGAAAGGGTTTTTAAATACGATTACATTTGGATTATTTGCTGGTAATAAATCTAAAAGCAAATCAAGTATGCGAAAAGTTAAAACTTCAAAAGCAAAAATGCGCAGTTTAGAACCTCCTGTTAATAAAAAAGCGCAGAAAGCTAAAAAGAAAAATAACAAGCGACTTATTAAAGAGCAAAAGAAAAGAGAAAAAGCTCAGATAAAATATAATAAAAAAGCCGAAAAAGCCAAAGATTAAAACTAAAAGTTTATTTTTGGCTGATGATTACGATTAAAGAAGTCACTACAAAAAAAGGTCTCAAACAATTTGTGAAATTTCCTTTTACACTATACCAAAATAGCAAGTTTTGGGTACCACCTATTATTAAAGATGAAATAAATAATTTTGACAAAACCAAAAATCCTGTTTTTGAGCATGCTGATGCTACATTATTTCTTGCCTATAAAAACAAACAAATTGTTGGAAGAGTCGCTGCTATAATTAATTGGACAGAAATAAATTCTCAAAAAGTAAAAAAAATGCGATTTGGGTGGTTTGATTTTATTGATGATATAGAAGTTACAAAAGCATTGCTAAAAGAAGTAAAAAAAATTGGTAAACAAAATAATTTAGAATTTCTTGAAGGTCCAGTTGGTTTTTCAAATATGGATAAAGTAGGTATTTTAACCGAAGGTTATGAGCACATTAGCACTATGATAACATGGTATAATTATGCCTATTATGTGAATCATATAGAAAAATTAGGATATAAAAAATCTCAAAATTTTATTGAAACTTATTTTTATTTTAAAAATGTTGAAATATCAAAGTATAAACGATATGCAAAAATTGTTAAAAAACGTTATGAGTTAAAAGCTCTTAATTTTACTTCTTCAAAACAAATATTACCCTATGCTGAAGAGATGTTTGCATTATTTAATACCTCCTATGCAAGTTTACCTTCATTTGTACCAATTTCAGACAAACAAATTGCCTATTTTAAAAAAAAATTTATAAGTTTTATTAACCCTGAATTTATTAAATTTATAGTAGACAAAAATGGAAAATTAGTAACCTTTTCTATAACTATGCCTTCATTTGCTCAAGCATTACAAAAAGCAAATGGTAAGTTATTTCCTACAGGTTTTATACATCTTTTAAGGGCAAAAAAGCATAGCAAAGATGTTGTTTTTTTTCTAATTGGAATATTACCAGAATACCAAAGAAAAGGTGTAACAGCTATCGTTTTTGATGAATTCTTTAAAACCTATAAAGAAAAAGGAATTGTAAAAACAATTAGCACTCCCGAATTAGAAGAAAACAAAGACATTCAATTAATTTGGAAAAACTTTGATCCGATTATTTATAAAAAAAGAAGTACCTATAAAAAGAATATTGAATAGATGCAGCTTTTTTACAACCCAAATATTACCTTATCAACAACTAGTTTTACTTTTGATAAAGAAGAAAGCCGCCATATTGTACGTGTTTTACGAAAAAGAGAAAATGACCTATTACAAATAACGAATGGTAATGGAATTTTATTTAATGCTAAAATTATAAGTGCAAATGATAAAAAATGTTCAATTCAAATTATTTCTCATAAAGTTAAACAAAAACCTTGGAACTATAATATCCACATTGCTATTGCACCTACAAAAATGAATGATCGTTTTGAATGGTTTATTGAAAAAGCAACTGAAATTGGTATTGATGAAATTACACCAATAATTTGTGAAAATTCTGAACGAAAAGTAATAAAACTAGAGAGATTGCAAAAGGTTTTAGTTTCAGCAATGAAACAATCTTTAAAATATCAAATTCCAAAATTAAACCAACCTGTTAAGTTTTCAGAAATTTTAAATACCCAATCAGAAACTGTAAAATTAATTGCTCATTGTGAAGATTCTGATAAAAAAAACTTTCTACAAAATTTGATAAAACCCAATCAAAATGTACTTATTTTAATTGGCCCGGAAGGAGATTTTTCAGTTAAAGAAATTACCAAAGCCTTGCAACATAAATTTATTCCGCTATCTTTGGGAGCAAGTAGGTTACGAACAGAAACAGCAGGTATTGTGGTTTGCAATACCATTTCAGTAATTAATGAATAGTAAAAAATTAAAATTTAGTATTTGGCAAGGCAAATTATCAATTCTTATAAAACTTTCACTGTTTGTCTTTTTCTTATCTAGCATCAATTTTATTCATGCACAACAAGTTGCTATTTTAAAATATGAAGGTGGTGGCGATTGGTATGCTAATCCAACTGCTTTACCTAATTTAATTGCTTTTAGTAACGAAAATATCAATACTAAAATTGATGAAAAACCTCAAACTGTTGAAACCACTAGCAATGAAATTTATAATTACCCAATCATTTTTATGACTGGTCATGGTAATATTTTCTTTTCAGATGATGCCATTAAAAATTTAAGAAATTACTTAATTTCAGGAGGATTTTTACATATATCTGATAATTATGGTTTAGATAAATATTTAAGAAATGAAATGAAAAAAGTTTTTCCTGAATTAAACTTTCAAGAAATACCTTATAATCATGCAATCTATCACCAAAAATATAATTTTAATATCTTGCCAAAAATTCATGAACACAACAATAAGCCTGCTCAAGGTTTTGGCCTATTTTATGAAGGCAGGTTAATTTGTTTTTACGACTATGAAAGTGATTTGAGTGATGGTTGGGAAGATGAAAATGTACATCACGACCCATATAAAACTAGATTAAAAGCCTTGCAAATGGGTGCAAATATTATTTCTTTTGCCTTTAGTAACTAATGTTTTAATATGCAAGAAAAAATAATTCAAAATATAGATCAAATTCAAATAAATTTTAATTCTGATAGTTTGTGGCTGGTTAATTTAACCCTATCACTTATCATGTTTGGTGTTGCTTTAGATATTAAAATTTCAGATTTCACCAATCTGTTAAAATCACCCAAAGCTGTATTTATTGGAATTATTTCTCAATTTTTACTAATCCCTTTTGTTACTTTTTTATTGATAAATATTACAAATCCAGTACCTAGTATAGCTTTAGGAATGATAATGGTAGCAGCTTGCCCAGGAGGAAGTATTTCAAATTTCATGACAAAATTAGCTGGTGGAAATGCAGCTTTATCAGTAAGTTTAACTGCATTCGCATCATTTGCTGCTCTTATTATGACTCCTCTAAATGTAGCTTTTTGGGGAAATTTATACGAACCTACTTCTATTATTTTAAAAACTGTAGACTTATCACCACTAGAGGTTGCAAAATTTGTACTATTAATTTTAGGAATACCATTAGTAATAGGAATGGTTGTGAAAAATTATCACTCTAAATTTGCTTCTAAACTTTCAAATATTTTAAAACCACTATCAATACTCATTTTCTTGGCATTTATAATTGTTGCTTTTTATAACAATTTAGATATATTTTTAAAATATATTCACCTTGTATTTTTTTTGGTAATACTTCATAATGGAGTATTACTCTTACTTGGCTATTATATTGCAAAACTTACTGGATTATCATATACTGATCAAAAAACTTTGAGTATTGAAACAGGTATACAAAATTCGGGTCTGGGACTTATGTTGGTATTTTCTTTTTTTGCAGATCTAGGTGGAATGGCTTTGTTAGTAGCATTTTGGGCAATTTGGGATATTGCTTCAGGACTGATTATGGCATATTTTTGGTCAAGTAGAATTAAAAAACAAAAACAGATATGAAAGCGATTTTTTACTATGTTATGAGAGCCTATACCTCGATTGGTCTTGTTTTTTATTATAAAAATATTCTGGTAAGCGGTAAAAAAAATATTACAAAAAATAAAGCAATTGTGTTTATTTCCAATCATCCAAATGCACTTATTGACCCACTGCTCGTTAGTTATTCTGATTTAAGACCCATCCATTATTTGACCCAGGCAGCAGCCTTTTCAGGTTCCTTTGTAAATATAATACTGGAGGCATTAAATATGATTCCTGTTTATAGAGTCAGAGATGGAATAGGGAAAGAAAAATTAATATCTTTAAATGAACAAACCTTCCGGCATTGTCATGATATTTTGAACAACAGAGGAATTATTCTGATCTATGTTGAGGGAAGTCACAATGTTAGACGTAAAGTGAGACCTTTTAGAAAAGGTTTTGCAAGAATTGTTTTTGGTGCCATGGATAAATATAATGATCTGGAAATAGATATCATTCCTGTTGGAATGAACTATACAGAAGTAGATGCCTATGCAAGTAAAGTTAGTATCAATTACGGAAAACCAATTGCTGTTAGACCTTTCTGGAAAAATAAAGATCGAAACGAGGCCATTTCAGAACTCTTAAAAGTATCATCTGAACAACTAAAACTGGTAACCAATCATATTGATGATCTTGATAATTACGATAAAATTATTAATCATTTTGACAAAGATGAGTTTTTGTCTCCTGAAAAAGTAAAT
>DAOVTC010000019.1 GCA_030633285.1 Flavobacteriaceae bacterium | reverse complement strand
TTATTTTTTATTTTTTTCTCTATTAAAATTGCTTCAGCTTTGTTATTTTGAGAAAAACAAAAAGCACAAATTTATAACAATATAGATATATTTAAACTCTTTTTTTTTTTTATTACATTTTAATTTAAGTTTCAAATTTATTCAATTTATTTTTAATTCATGTATCTTTTTAAATCAAAATTAATTAGTTTGGATTAATAGTAGGGTTTCAAGCTATTTATAAACTATTAAGAAAATATATTGTAAAAGAGAAAACACCTAAACACAATTGGTAAATTCACTATACTTGAGAAGAAAGTGTTAATAATATAATCTATCAAAGTTGGTAGTAATAGTTTAAAAAAAAAGCTACTTAAATTAATAAGTAGCTCAATTACAGTATCTAATATTATTGCTTCAATATTTTAAAAGATCCTATTTCATTACCAACCTGAACTTTAACAATATAATATCCAATTGGCAAATTAAATAAATTAAGCTGCATAGAAGTTTTTGAAGGTTGTTTTTTCATCACTTCCTGACCTAATAAATTGTAAATATTCACTTGATTAATACTTTCTCGTGCAGTTAAATTTAAAACATTGTTTGTAGGATTAGGATAAAATTCAAATCCTAATGCTTCTAAATTGCTTATACTGGCAACTGAAGAGTCTATCAATTTATAATTATCAATACCTAAACCATAAGCTTTCACTAAGCCTTCATCATCATAAATAAAACGTACTTGAAAAGCATTATTTAAAAATGTACTCACATCTATAGTTGCAGTTTGATGTACTCCTGTATTTCGAGGAGAATCTACATTTTGAAAAAATACTTGTTGCCATGCACTACCATCAAACACTTCAATTATAAATTCACCTTTATCAGCAAATACTTGTAAATTATAAATCACTTCTACTACTGCATTTGAGATTCCTGATACATCAATTATTGGTGCTGTTAAAGTTATTCTATCAGCACTTAATTCTCCACAAGTAGCATCATCAAACAATGCAGCACCTGAAGGAAATTCAGCTTCTAAAGTAGGACCACTATATGGCATAAATCCGGTATAGCCATATTGCCAATCACAACCACTTGTTGCATTATCCGATGTCCATCCGGTAGGTATATTTAATGCTGCAAATCCTTCTTCTTGCAATTGAGCTTTTATTGTCAATCCAAAAAATAATAAGATAATTATTAATGTAATTTTTTTCATAATATTAATTTTACAAAAAAGTTATAATATATAACGGTAAAGTTAATGAAATATTATCTATGTATTGAGAATGAATTAAGATTTATAAATAATTTTTTATCAATATTACAAACAAATTTTAAAGCAATTTGTTTATAAAAAAGTATCTTTGCAAATTAAAAATTAAAAAAATATGGATAACGGGTTATACGCAAAAATTAAGACCTCTAAAGGAGATATACTTATTAATTTAGAATTTGAAAAAACGCCAGGTACAGTAGGGAATTTTATTGCTTTAGCTGAAGGAATTATGGAAAATTCGGTCAAGCCTCAAGGTGAAAAATATTATGATGGATTAAAATTCCATAGAGTTATTCCAGACTTTATGATTCAAGGTGGATGCCCACTAGGAACCGGTACAGGAAACCCTGGATACAGTTTTGAAGATGAATTTCATCAGGATCTAAAACACGACAAACCAGGTGTTTTATCAATGGCAAATTCTGGACCTGCAACCAACGGGAGTCAATTTTATATTACTCATGTTGCAACTCCATGGTTAGATAATAAACATACAGTTTTTGGAAATGTAATTGAAGGTCAAGATATTGTTGACGCAATAGCTCAAGATGACCTATTAGAATTTATTGAAATTATAAAGGTGGGAAACACTGCTGAAAATTTTAATGCAATTGAAGCATTTAGAACATTTGAAGGTGCCAGAGAGAAAAATATTGCTGAAGCAAAAGAAAAAGCTGAAGCTGAACTTGAAAAATTAGCTGCTGGTTTCAAAAAAACAGATAGTGGTTTACGTTATCAAATTATCCAAAAAGGAACAGGTGAAAAAGCCGAGCAAGGCAAACAGGTTTCTGTTCATTATAAAGGTCAATTAACTGACGGAACTGTTTTTGATTCATCATACCAACGTAAACAACCAATTGATTTTACTATTGGAATAGGACAAGTTATCAAGGGATGGGATGAAGGAATTCAACTAATGCAAGTTGGCGATAAAGCTAGATTAGTAATTCCATCAAACTTAGCCTATGGAAGTCAAGGTGCTGGCGGAGTAATTCCACCTGATGCTACTCTTATTTTTGATGTTGAATTAATGGAGGTAAAATAAAATTTTATACTATTACTTAAAAAGCATTTCGTTTTAAAATTGGAGTGCTTTTTTTTGTAACTTTATAATCATGTTGGACTCTATCTAATATTTAATTTAAGGAACTATTTTTTCTAATGAAATATTTTTTTGCTTACTTATTCTTAACCATTATATCTATTCAATTTGTTTTTTCTCAGGAAGAAGATAAAAATCCAATTCTTACAGATAAGTTCCACATAGATGCAGGTGCTTTTTTTCCTTCAAAAACTATTAAAATTGGTGCAGATGCTTCTTCCCCTGATGATAATATCGATTTGCATGAATCTTTTAATTTTAATGATAATGAAATAACTCCATACTTTAAATTTGATTGGCGTTTTGCTAAAAAATGGAAATTGACTGCCGAATATTTTAGAGTTATAAATGCGCAAAAAGCTGAATTAAAAGAAGATATAGTATTTGAAGATATTACTTTTAAAAAAGGCTCATTTGTAAGAGGTGGATTCGGTTTTGATTTGTATCGAGTTTTTGTTGGAAGATCTTTTTCTAGAGGATTTAAACATGAATTTGGAGGTGGACTTGGTGTTCATGCTTTGAACACATCAGCTTTCATAGAAGGTAATGTGGCTATAAATGAAGATGAATTTGAATTTGAAAAGAGAAAAGTCAATGGCATAATTCCCTTACCTAATATTGGATTATGGTATTTTTATACACCTAATACAAAATGGACATTAGCTGCAGTTATTGATTGGTTTGGCATAACAATCGGTGAATATTCAGGAGGTTTGTTGAATATTACACCTGGAATAAAATATCAGGTTTTTAAAAATATTGGAGTGGGAATTGATTATAGGTACTTTAATGTTTATGCAAAAGTTGACAAATCCAGTTGGGATGGGAATTTTGATATGACTTTTCAAGGCCCTATTTTATCAATAAATGCTAATTTTTAATTTTTACTATAAATATTTTGCCCTAAACTTTTCATTTCCACTTAATATTACAACCCATACTTGGCTTTTGAATTTCTGATATTTTATAACCTTTTAAAACGTTTTGAAGTGTATTACGCAAATCAATTCCTGTAACGGTTATATTATTTTCTGGTCGTGAATCATCTATTTGCCCACGATAAACCAATTTAAAATTCTTATCAAAAACATAAGTATCGGGTGTACAAGCTGCATCATAAGCCTTAGCTACTCCTTGAGTTTCATCATATAAATAAGGAAATGGATATTGCCAATCATTTGCTGCTTGTTGCATCAAATCTGGTGCATCTTGCGGATAATTTTCAACGTCATTAGAAGAAATTGCAATAAACGAAACATCCTTATCTTTAAAATCATTAGCAATTTTAACCAATTCATGATTTACATGAATAACATAAGGACAGTGATTACAAATAAAGAAAATTACTGTGGCTTTCTTTCCTTTCAATACGTTTAATGACAATTTATTTTTTGAAATAGTATCATACAAATTAAAATTTGGAGCAACAGTTCCTAAAGGAAGCATATTTGATGGTGTTAATGACATATTTTTATTTATTTTTATGCTTGTTTTGACTTTCAAAATTAATTAAAGATGAATAAAGATACTATAACATTTGAAGATTTTCAAAAAATAGACATCCGTATTGGGACAATCATTGATATTACTGATTTTCCAAAAGCAAAAACACCTGCTTACCAGCTAAAAATTGATTTTGGAGAATTAGGCATTAAAAACTCAAGTGCACAAATAACAAATTTATATACAAAAAATGAATTATTACAAAAACAAGTAATAGCAATAGTTAATTTTAAGCCTAAACAAATTGCTAATTTTATGAGTGAATGTTTAATTTTAGGTATTCAAAACGAGAAAGATGTTGTACTTTTACATACATCAAAAGAAGTGAAAAATGGCATCAAAGTATCATAAATGTCATTAAAAATTTAATTATATATCTCTTATTTAACTTCTCAAAATGCCTTTAATAAATAAATTAAAACAACTAGAAAACGACCTTCAAGGAGAATTATATTTTGATAATTTACACAAAACTATTTATGCAACAGACGCATCGGTTTACCGTAAAATTCCTTTAGCAGTTAGTTATCCGAAGAATAAAGATGATATTAAAAAAATAATACAATTTGCTAATAATCAAAATATTACACTTATTCCAAGAGCAGCAGGGACTTCTTTAGGCGGACAATGTGTTGGAGACGGGATTGTTGTAGATATATCAAAACATTTTACTAAAATAATCGGTTTTGATGAAAAAAATAAGACAGTAACAGTTCAACCTGGTGTAATACGTGATGAGTTAAATATATTTTTAAAACCTTATGGCTTCTTTTTTGCCCCAAATACCTCAACTACCAATAGATGCATGATTGGTGGTATGGTTGGAAATAATTCTTCTGGCACCACTTCTATACAATACGGAGTAACTCGCGATAAAGTTATTTCAATGAATACCATTTTATCAGATGGTAATGAAATTAATTTTTCTTCGCTTAACGCGGAAGAGTATCGTCATAAAATGATAGGAAATTCTATTGAAAGTAATATTTATTCTACCTTAAATACTGAATTATCAAAACCAGAAGTACAAGCTGAAATTATAAAAGAATTTCCTAAAAAAAGTATCCATAGAAGTAATAATGGTTATGCAATTGACCATTTAATTAACACCGAAATTTTTTCTGATAATAAAGAAAAATTTAATTTATCAAAATTGTTATGTGGCAGTGAAGGAACTCTGGCTTTTACAACTGATATAACTTTAGAAGTAAATGATCTACCTCCTAAAGAAAGTGTTTTGGTTGCTGCACATTTTACCTCTATTAAAGAAAGTATGGAAGCCGTAGTTGTAGCCATGAAACACAATTTGTACATGTGTGAATTGATGGATAAAACCATATTAGATTGTACCATAAATAATAGAGAACAATTAAAAAATAGGTTTTTTGTTAAGGGTGATCCTAAAGCAATTTTGATGTTAGAACTTTCTGCAAACACTAAAGAAGAGTCTGATAACCTAGCAAATAATCTAATAAGTGATTTACAAAAACACAATTTTGGCTATTCCTACCCAAAACTTATTGGCGATGATATTAATAAAGCTATAAGCCTACGAGCTGCTGGTTTGGGTTTACTAGGAAATATTGTTGGTGATGAAAAAGCTGTTGCTTGTATTGAAGACACTGCTGTTGAAGTAAATGACTTACCAAATTACATTGCTGAGTTTAGTGCTATGATGAAAAATTATGGACAAGATGCCGTGTATTACGCACATGCTGGAGCTGGAGAATTACATTTACGTCCGATTTTGAACCTTAAAAAAGATACAGATGTCAAGTTATTTAAAACTATTACATCTGATGTTGCTCATTTGGTCAAAAAATATAATGGTTCAATGAGTGGTGAACATGGTGATGGAATCGTAAGATCCGAATTTATTCCAATGATGATTGGTAAGAAAAATTACGAACTCATCAAAAAAATTAAATACACTTTTGATCCAAACAATATATTCAACAAAGGAAAAATTGTTGATGCATTACCTATGGACAAATCTTTGAGATATGAAGTTAATCGTGAAGAGCCAGAAATTGATACTATATTAGATTTTTCAGATTCTCTAGGTATTTTAAGAGCTGCTGAAAAATGTAATGGATCAGGAGATTGCAGAAAACCTGTTTCGGCAGGAGGAACAATGTGTCCAAGTTATCGAGCAACCAAAAATGAAAAAGATACAACACGAGCTCGTGCCAATGCTTTACGAGAGTTTTTAACCAATAGCGATCAAGTAAACAAATTTAATCACGAAGAATTAAAACAAGTATTTGATTTATGTTTAAGTTGTAAGGCTTGTGCCAGCGAATGCCCAAGTAATTTAGATATTGCAGCTCTAAAAGCTGAATTTTTATACCAATACCAAAAAGAAAACGGAATACCATTTAGAACAAAAATGTTTGCCGAAAATGTAAAATGGAATAAGCTAGGTAGTATAGTACCCTGGCTAACAAATGCTATTTTAAACACTCTTTTGGTGAAAAATATTATGGGAATTTCTCCAAAAAGGAGTATTCCTAAATTAGCTAATAAAACCGTTTATAAATGGTATAAAAGCAATAAAAAAAGATTAGAAAATAAAATTTATAAACACGGAAAAATCCATTTATTTATTGATGAATACACCAATTATTACGATGCCAACATTGGCGAAGATGCTATTGAAGTATTAACAAAACTAGGATATGAAGTAATCATTACCAAGCATGAAGAAAGTGGCAGAAGTTTTATTTCAAAAGGCATATTAGATAAAGCCAAAGAAATAGCTAATTTTAACGTAAATCATTTTGCTGATTTAATCACTAGTGTCACACCACTAGTTGGCATTGAGCCTTCGGCAATTTTAACTTTTAGAGATGAATATCCTAGACTTGCAGATGATAAAGCTACTGCTCAAAAAATCTCAAAAAATACATTTACCATGGAAGAATTTTTCCAAAAAGAAATTAAAAAAGGAAATATTACTTCAAATCAATTTAATGATAGCAAAAAAACATTAAAAATTCATGGACATTGTCACCAAAAATCACTTTCAAATTTATCTGCTTCATTCGATATGCTAAATTTGCCAAAGAATTTTGAAGTTACTATTATAAATTCTGGTTGCTGTGGTATGGCTGGATCTTTTGGTTATGAAAAAGAACACTATGATATTAGCATGCAAGTTGGTGAAGACACACTTTTTCCAAAAATTAGAAATACAGGTAAATCTGTTGAAATTATTGCTGCTGGCACTAGTTGCCGTCATCAAATTCATGATGGTACAAAACGTAAATCAAAGCATCCAATTAGTATTTTAAAAGAAGTTTTAAAGTAATTTTTGCTCAATTGATAAAATAAACTTAATTTTAAAAATTCAAAATTTATAATAAGCTATTATACAATTCCATGGCTCTTATATTTTGAATAAAAAATTGATATGAAAAATATATTATTGAACACAATTTTTTTTACAAAAAACTGTTATTACCTAATTAACAAATAACAATAACATGAAAGTCTTAAAACTTATTTTCATCTCATTCTTTTTTTTATTAATTTCTTTTTCTGCAATTAGTCAAACTGACCAAAAAGATGAACCAAAACCATCATTAAATAGTGGCACCATTGAAAATCAATTTAATTATTTATATAAAAAATCTGGTTCTTATCAAGAGTATAAAGTTGTAAAAAAAGTCCAATTCCACAAAATCAAAGCAAATGTCTTAGATTCATTGAAATTGTTGAAAAATGAGCTATCAGAAACTAAAAATCTGGTAGATATACAAAATAGTGAAATCAATAATCTTAAAACAGATTTAAAAACAACCAATGATAATCTTACCAATGTAACTAAAGAAAAAGATAGTATTAAGTTTTTAGGAATACCTTTGACAAAATCTGCATACAATGGTTTATTATGGTCATTAATTATTGGTTTAATTTTACTTTTAGTTCTTTTTATTTTCAAATTTAAAAATAGCAATACAATTACTAAACAAGCAAATCTTTCACTTGTTGAAACAGAAGAAGAATTTGATACTTTTAGAGCAAGATCTTTAGAAAGAGAACAAAAAGTCAGACGTGAACTACAAGATGAAATTAACAAGCACAAAAACACTACAAAAGGAAAAAAAGAAAAATAGAGATTACACTATTCAAATATCTAAAAATCAAATCTTAGATTATATATGCCAAAATGGATAAAAATAAAGTACTTACAATCTCTGGAATATTACTAATATTACTAGGAATTTTTATGATCTATATTGGAGGGTTCTTTGCTGAAAAAATTATGCTACCTCCTATCATTACTGGAATAGGTTTTTTTGTGATAGCATGGGTGTTTTCAGCATTAAAAAAGTAAAATCTTGTGATTTTCAAGATATTGCATTGCATTGGTACCTTCATTAAAAAGTAAATCTAAAATACTTAAATTAGAAATAAATCCATGTTTGCTATTAAAAACTTGTGTGTATTTTTGAAATGAATATTGATTTTTAGTTTTTGCATCTGCTAAATATCTAAAATCTTTTACTTCATCTGTATCTATTTGATATTCGGTTGTTTTTTGAATTGGTATTTCTAATTGCAAACAATCATTTACTACCTCAAAAATTTTAAAATTCAAGTCTAACAAAAATTGATATTTCTTATCAAAAATGGTTGCAATTTCATCTTCATAAAACTCAAAATATGGTGAAGATCTATAGGCAGTTTGTAATGATCTAAAGTGTAATTTTTGCCATAAAAAACTATTTTCAATTTTTACATCTTTAGTTTTTTGTCGTGTATGTATTTTTGAATGAACTAATGGGACTACTAGTAACTGTTTACCATTTGCACCATAAATATAACATCTGTTTCTGTAAGTTTGTTTTTGAAAATTATCTTCTATTTCAAATTTCAACCCATCCATTTGCACCATAGCAACATATTGAATTATTGGCGAAAAATATGTAGGTTGTAATATCAAATGTATGTTTGTTGATTTGTTAATTTGTTCAAGCGTATCTAATTTCTTAAAAACAACACTTTTGTAAATGATTCACCTATAATTATTACGCTTTTTTCTTTCTGTACACGCTAAAGCCATAAAGTAATGCCATTAAACCTAAAAAAGGGTAAAAATAAGAAACTGCCTTTCCGCTACCTCCAACAGTTGTAAATAGTCTTTCCCATCTTATTTTGCTTAAACCTTTTCCATCAGTATTCCAACTCATCCAAATAAATACAGGTTTACCAACTACATGGTCAAACGGAACAAATCCCCAATAGCGAGAATCTTCAGAATTATGACGGTTATCACCCATCATCCAATAATAATCTTGCTGAAAAGTATAATCAGTAACAGATTTTCCATTTATTAAAATCTCATCACCATTAACTTGCAAACTATTTTTCTCATATTCAACGATAATTTGCTTATAAAATGGCAGAGATTCTTTATTTAAATCAACTGCTTTTCCTTTTTTAGGGATATAAATCGGTCCAAAATTATCTTTATTCCAATTTAATGATTTAACATTTGGAAAAACATTTTCTTTTTCTCCTTTTGGGCTAAATTTTCTTGTCAAACTTTTTACAGTAGGATTATTTTTTAAAAGTTTTGCATCATCACTAGCCAAATTAAGTATGTAATTTCCATCTTGTAATGATGCTCCTTCCCTAACATGATATCTGTTTCTTAATATATTAGCACTTATTGGTTTACCACCAGTATTTACATCGTAATAAAATTGCAATTTAGCTCTATCTGGCAATGTGTTTTTCTTTCCATTGATATAAACATAACCATTTATTATTTCTAAAGAATCTCCAGCTATACCAACACATCGCTTTACATAGTTTGACTTTTTATCAATTGGTTTTCTAATCTTTTTGGTTGTTTTTTGAAAGAAATACTCTACAGTATCAACTGGCCAACTAAATACAACTATATCATTTTGCTTTATTTTTTGAAATCCGGGAATTCTTAAATATGGCAATTGAGGCTGATTTAAATATGACTTTGTTTTTATTATTGGTAAAGTATCATGAACCATAGGTGCTGCAATTGTTGTCATTGGTACTCTAGCCCCATAATGAAATTTACTAACAAACAAGAAATCCCCAATTAACAACGATTTCTCTAAAGATGATGTTGGTATGGTGTATGGTTGCATAAAATAAGTATGAACCAGAGTTGCCGCAATAATGGCAAATGCAATAGAGCTTACCCATTCTCCTGCTGCTGTTCTTGGTTTTAAGCTTCTGTCTTCTATATAATTAACATCTTCCATGTAATTAATATATAAAATGTAAAAACCTAAAGTTGCAATCACCAAAAAACTATCCAAATTTGAATTTTTATCAAAACTTCTAATTGTTTCAATCCAGATAATTGGAAACATTAATAAATTGATTATTGGAATAAACAATAATACAACCCACCATTTTGGACGGTTAATAATTTGCATTAACACTACTGCATTGTATATAGGAATGATAGCTTCCCAAGCCTTTCGACCGGCTTTAACATAAAGCTTCCAAGTTCCTAAAAAGTGGATTACTTGAATTGCTAAAAAAAATATAAACCACTGTTGTAATGTCATAATTGTATTTATTCGAAATTAATCTTATCCTTTTCTAACTAGTCCGCAAAGTAAATGATTTGTTACTTATTAATCCTACTTTAACAGTTTTTTAAATTAAATACTCAGCACATCTTTCATTGTAAATATACCTTTCTTACCCAAAAGCCATTCTGCTGCAATTACCGCCCCAAGAGCAAAACCATCACGCGAACTCGCTAAATGCTCAATTTTTATTTGGTCAACCTCTGATTTATACATAATATCATGAGTGCCAGGCACCTCTCCTTCTCTCTCAACAATTACCGGAATAGTTCGACTACCTGATAGATCTTTTTTAAATCCTGAATTATCCGTCAGTTGCCAATCTTCATATTCAGTATTCTTTAATATTTGTTCTAGAATAGTAATTGCAGTACCACTTGGTTTATCTAATTTATGGATATGAT
>DAOVTC010000152.1 GCA_030633285.1 Flavobacteriaceae bacterium | reverse complement strand
CGTACAGATGATGCGATAGAAGTTAAACCAAACATCATAGCCACAGGATGTCCTTTTTGTAATACAATGATGACTGATGGTGTTAAAATTAAAGAAAAAGAATCAGAAATAAAAGTTTTGGATATTGCTGAATTAATAGCTAATGCAAATGATTTATAGATTTTTAAAATATTTTTATGCCTTTTATTAGAGACAAAAATTTAGTAAATATTTACGAAGAGATCGATGAAGCAAATGATACGATAAAAACATTATCAACTGCTTTAAAGGATGAGGAAGAGAACAATTCGGTATTAAGAAAACACCGAATTGTATTGGGTGTCTTTGGCCTGATTTTACTTATTTTATTTCTTTGGTCTTTTTTACCAAAATCAAAACAGTACAAGGAAGAATATTTAATCAAAAATAATTTAAGCTTAGTAGATACGGATTCTTTACACAAAATGCAACGCGAAATAAGACAAGTAGTTGTTTTAGACTCAACAAAAACTTTATTGGCAGATTTGAGTATTGTTTACAGTATTCAGATAGGAGCATATACTAATTTTAATATTAATTTGATTTCTGATAATTTATCCCATTTAAATGAATTTGAAGAAGATGGTTTTAACAAATATGCAATAGGTAAATACACAACTTATAAAGAAGCAGTACTATTACGTGATGACTTGAAACGATTAGGATTTAATGATTGTTTTATCATTGCTAAATCTTATGGTGAACCTGTTAATGTTAAAGAAGCTTTAGAACTTAGTGGTGAAATTTGGGTTAGAGGAACTTCTGATTAATTAATCAATATAATATTTTGTCAACAGTAAAATCTTGGATAAAAGCAGCACGCTTAAGAACTTTACCTTTATCAATTTCAGGAATTATTTTAGGATCATTTCTAGCGTATTCTAATGGGTTTTTCAATATAGAGATTTTTATACTTGCTCTATTGACAACTTTGGGGTTTCAAATAATTTCAAATTTTGCTAATGATTATGGTGATGGAGTAAAAGGTACAGATAATGAAGACAGAATTGGCCCTGAGAGAACTCTACAAAGTGGTGAAATAACACCAAATCAAATGCTAAATGCTATAAAATTAACAGGTATATTAACTTTGCTTGTAGCATTATTATTAATTTATGTTTCTTTTGGTAAAGAAAATATTATTTATTCTATCATTTTTATTGTACTCGGATTAGCAAGTATTTTTGCTGCTATTAAATATACCATGGGAGTAAAAGCTTATGGCTATTATGGATTTGGAGATATATTTGTATTTGTTTTTTTTGGATTATTAAGTGTTTGTGGCTCTTATTTTTTATATGCGCATACCTTAGATTATACAATTTTTTTTCCTGCAATTTCTATTGGCTCATTAAGTATTGGAGTATTGAACTTGAATAATATGCGTGATAGAGATTCAGATATAAAATCAGGTAAAAACACTTTAGTAGTTAAAATAGGAGGAGAGTTTGCTAAATATTACCACTATTGCTTATTAATTTCGGCATTTTTATTTGCTTTACTTTATATGATAATGCATTTTTCATCAGTATTTCAATTTTTATTTGTTATTGCATTTGTCCCAATATTTAAACATTTGTTTACTGTTTATAAGAATAAAAATCTAATAGATTTAGATCCTGAATTAAAAAAATTAGCTTTGAGTACTTTTTTATTTTCTTTATTATTTGGCATAGGACTAGTATTATGAATAATGATTAAAATCATATGAATAAAAGATAAAATTATCTATTTTTGTATTCATAAAATTTAGTGATGCGAAAATTAATTTTCACACATCTTTTTCTTAATTTATACCTACTTGCTATTATTCAGCCGGCATTGCCTATTGTTGAATATTTAGTGAACTATCAATATATAGCTAATGAATTGTGTGAAAATAAAGATAAGCCTAGTTTAAGTTGTAATGGAAAATGTTACTTAGAAAAACAAGTAAAAAAACAGCAAAATCTAGATGAAGATCAAAAAATGCCGCAACCTCCAAAACTAGATTTAGAAAAATATTTCACATTAAAAAATAAACGATTTACATACCACTTAATCGTTGAAAAACAAATTCAACAAAACCCTTTATTTTTTATTAAATTGAAAGAACAAATATTTGTTGATTCTATTTTAAGACCTCCAATTGTTTAAATAAAATATTTATTTACATGCACATATGTGTAGAACTTGCATGCAATTATTAATTGTATGACTAATTATTTATTTAAACCAATTCAATTTATAATGAGAAAAATATTTATGGCTTGTGCTATAATGCTTTTTATAGGCAATAATATATATGCACAAGAATCAGTAATAAAAGGTAAAATTACTGATGAAAACGGTAAATTTCTAGAACATGTAATTGTTAAATTACAAAATTCAGAAAAATTTACCGAAACCAATCAAAAAGGTGAATTTCAAATTAATGCAGATCAAAATGAAAAAGCATTAATTACACATATGAATTTCAAATCAAAAACTATTGTATTAACAAATGGTATTATCATAGTTTTAGAAGAGATTTCAATTCAGTTAAATAATATAATACTTAAGGCTGATCCTTTTGGAGATATAGCACAATCTGAAATTATTTATGATGATATAAAGGCTACAACTCAGCCTAGAAATGTAAGTGATCTATTTAAAGATATACCAGGGTTTGGTATTCAAAAAAGAGGTGCTTATGCTTCTGAGCCATTTTTTAGAGCTTTTAAGTACGAACAGTTAAATGTACAGTATGATGGTGGAATGAAAATCTTAAATGCTTGTCCTAATAGAATGGATCCAATTACAACACATGTAATTCCAGAAGAAATTGAAAAAATTGAGATTATTAGAGGGCCATTCACAGTTCGTTTCGGTCAAAACTATGGAGGAATTATTAATATGGTTTCAAAATCAATAAATAGTCAAAAAGAAGGCTTTAGTGGTAATATTGAAACTGGGTATGAAACTAATGGAAATAACTTTACTACCAGAGGAACATTTGTTTATAAAAAAGATAAATTTGATTTAGAACTAAATGGGTCTTATAGAGACTATGGTAATTATACTGATGGGAATGGTACAGAAGTGCCATCGTCATTCAAATCAACGGATTATTCTATAAAAATGGGGTATAATCCATCAGATAACCAGCGATTAAAATTTACTTGGCGCCAATCATTTGGTCGGGATATAATGCATGCCGGATTAATGATGGATTCACCCTATGATGATAGTTATTTGGCTGGATTAGATTATAAAATAACGGATGTCTCTGATATGATAAGTGCAATAACTTTTAAAGGATTCTATTCTTATGTAGATCATTTAATGACCAATGATGATCGTCCGAGTTTTAAAGCAACCGGTGCATCTTCAAATGTTTTTGCAACTGTTTTTGGAGGTAAAACAGAGTTAACATTAAAGCCATCAGATAAATTAAATATTTTTACGGGTTTGGATGCTAATTTTATTGCCAGAGATGGTGATAGAATACGAACTGTAAAAATAATGAATGGAATTGTTTTGCCAACACCGGTAATAAAAGTTGATAAAATTTGGCAAGATTCAGAAGTAAACAATGTAGGAGTTTTTGCCGAAGGTAAATATAAAATTTCTGATAAAACTATCATTACTGCTGGCTTGAGGTCAGATTTTATTTCAACAACAATTAACGATCCTGAGCAAGATTTTATAGATTTACATGGTGTTGATGGTGAAATTAAAGATCAATCTGAAGTTAATCTTAGTGGAAATGTTTCAT
>DAOVTC010000105.1 GCA_030633285.1 Flavobacteriaceae bacterium | reverse complement strand
TATTTTCACCAGAATGTAATGGATTAAAATCTATTTCTGATGAAGAGAAAGATAATGATGAAAATTTGAAATTTGAGTTAAGAATTGAAAAGAGTGAAAATATAGTTAATGAAGTTAAAGAGGTGAATGAACCACCAAAAGAGGCTTCTCCTTTAAATTTAACCATTGCTGAATTAAAGGGTAAAGCAGATGATAGACGTAAAAAGATGAAAGAATTCAACTATAAGTTCATTAATAAAATGAATCAAAATATTGATGAAATAGAAAATCAACCAGCATATAAAAGAATGGGAGTAGATTTAAGAGATATGCCTTTGTCATCTGAAACAGATAAAAACCAATCAAGAACATCATTAGATGTTGATGAAAATGGTGATGTTCAAATGCGCTCCAATAACTCTTTTTTACATGATAATGTTGATTAATTTTAGTTAATGAGAAATTCCGGAATAAAAGTTTTTATTCCGGAATTTTTTATTTTTCCTTTTGAGAAAGTTTTAGTTTTTTGATTAAAATTAGTGATTCGACTCCAATTTTTACAAGAAAATATTGCTACAATTTCTTTAGTTTACCACTTTCATCATAAAATTCAAAGGAACCGTCTTTTATATTATTCGTATAGTTTCCTTTTGCCTTGATTTGCCCATTTTTATAATATTGCTCAAAACGACCTTCTTTTTGACCATTTTTCCAGCTTGTAATTTGTTTTAATTGTTCATCTTCAAAAAACTCTTCAATAGGTCCGTCTAAATTACCTAAATCATAAGCACCTCTCTTCCATAGTTTTCCACTTTCGTAAAATGTTTCAAAAGACCCATCTTTATAATTATCTTTGAACCCAGATGTAACTTCTAAGTGCCCGTTTTTATAGTACTTTTCATAAGGCCCATCTTTTTTGCCTTTTATCCAGATTACTTTTTGATTCAATTGGCCATTTTGATAATACTGTTTATAGACTCCATCTTCTTGTCCGTTTTTAATAATCCATTCATTTTTTAATTTTTCATTATCATAATTTTCAAAAACTGTACCAGTAAATTTTTCACCTTTTAATAAAAGAATCCCATTTTCAATTTTAATTTCTGATTTAGGAACTCTATTTTGGTTTTGGCAACTCATTAAAAAGATTGTTACTCCGGTAAGTAAAATATAAACTACATTTTTCATAAGATATTGAGTTAAGTTTCTTAAACCATTTTTATTAATAATGATCAAAGTTAAATAAAAGTGATAAGCAAAATGAATTAAAATATAAATTATATTGTTTCTAAATAAAAACAGAGAAAATTATCATTTTAAAAATAGATCATTATAATAGAAAAGGTCCAATATTTTAATATTGGACCTTTATTTAGTTTCATTTGAAACCTATATTTATTCGATTATTTCTGAATATAATTTTAAAGTTTTACAACTTCTTCATCAGCTAGTAATGCTAAAAATTTATTTAAATTTGGTAGAATAATAATATTGGTACGTCTATTTCTAGCCCTGTTTTCTCTAGTTTTATTATCTGTCAAAGGAAGATAACTACTTCTTCCTGAGGGTATTAATCTAGAAGGGTCAATTTCATATTTATTTTGTAATAATCTTACAATAGCTGTAGATCTTTTTACACTTAAATCCCAATTGTCAATAATGCCTTCTGTATGTATACTTCTAGAGTCAGTATGACCTTCAATCATTATATCCATACTAGGTTCTGAGTTAACTACTTCAGCAATTTTTTGAAGTAAAGAGTATGCTTTAGTATTTACGCGATAACTTCCTGATCTAAACAATAAGCTGTCTGCAACAGAAATCATAACAACTGTCTTATCAATGTTTACATTTATATTGTTATTATTATTGAGATCACTTTCATTTATTGATTTTTTTAACTTATAAGAAATAGCTAAATTCATTGAGTCTTTTAATGTTTTTGCTCCTGCTAATTCTTCTGCTGACATTTTTGAAAGTGTAATATTCATGTTATCTCTAGTGTCTTTAGACAGAACAGTAAAATTATCATCTACAAATACCATTTGCTTATCATTTGTTTGTTGCAATGAGTTAATTTTAGAATTATACTCGTTTACACGTTTTTCAATTTTAGCAAAATCTGCTTCAAGAGCTTCTTTTTCCATAGTGGTTTTTTGCAATTCTCCTCTAGTGTTAGTTAAGTCTAACTCCAATGCAGCATAATCTTTTTTAGAAACGCATGAGCTAAGCAATACTGTTAGCATAATAACTGTAATAATCTTTTTAGTCATAATTGTATGTTTTTAGGTTAATTAATTCAAATTTTTAAGATGATGATTTTAATAATTTAAAAATTATCACCTTTGTTAAGAATACTGTAAAACTAGAAATGAAATCTAAAGAGATTCTTAAGATTTTAATATAATGGGCAGATATTTATTAACACAAAGTGATCATCAAAATGATGATAAATTAATTTATAAAAAAAATAAAGAGTTAAAAATGCATTAAATGTTAAATATATATGAAAGTATTCTTTTTGTTTTTTTTACAACAGCTAGTGTTTAAATAATAAGTTGAAAGTATTGTCAATTAAACTTCTGGTAAATCTCCACTTCCTTTGGTTGGTAAATTACTTTCTCCCATTAAATATAAATCTACTTCTCTGGCAGCTTCTCTTCCTTCATTTATTGCCCAAACAATTAGTGATTGCCCTCTATGCATATCACCTGCTGTAAAAATATGTGGGATATTTGTTTGGTAATTAGAAGCTTTGTAATTACTTCGTTCATCTAGAGTTAGACCTAACTCATTACTCAAAGTTTTTTCCGGACCGGTAAAACCTAGTGCTAATAAAGCCAAATCACAAGGCCATATTTTTTCTGTTCCCTCTTTTTCAATGAGTTGAGGTCTTTGTCCAGGTGTAAATTTCCATTTCACTTCTATAGTCTTAAGAGCTGTAATTTCTCCTTTGTCATTGGTTATAAATTCTTTAGTGTTAATCAACCAATTTCTTTTACAACCTTCTTGGTGAGACGTAGATGTTTTCAATTGTAAAGGCCAAAAAGGCCAAGGAGTTGTTTCGCTTCTATGCAAAGGTGGTTTAGGCATGATCTCGAAATTAATAACAGACTTTGCTCCTTGACGGTTTGAAGTTCCTACACAATCTGATCCTGTATCTCCTCCACCTATTACGATAACGTTTTTTCCTTTTGCAGTTATACTTTTTCCCTCAAATTTAATACCGTATAAGTTTTTGGTTTGTTGGGTTAGAAAATCCATAGCCTGTTCAACACCTTTAGCATCTATACCTTTAGTTTGCAAACTTCTTTTTTGGGTAGCACCACCACATAAAACAACAGCATCAAATTCATTTAGTTTCTCAATAGAATAATTTACACCAACATTAACATTGGTTTTAAATAATATACCTTCTTCTTTTAATATGGTTATTCTTCTGTCTATAATTCCTTTATCCAATTTAAAATTTGGAATACCATATCGTAATAAACCACCAATAGCATCATCACGTTCAAAAACAGTAATTGTATGTCCGGCTCTGTTTAATTGTTGTGCAGTAGCAAGTCCTGCTGGACCAGAACCTACAATTGCAATATTTTTAGTTGTTCTTTCTTTTGGAGGATGAGGATTAATCCATCCTTCTTGAAAACCTTTTTCTATAATATTTTTTTCAATATTTTCTATAGACACAGGTTCTTCAATTATACCTAAAACACAAGCTTTTTCACAAGGTGCCGGGCAAAGTCTTCCTGTAAATTCTGGAAAGTTATTAGTAGCATGTAAAATATCTAAAGCTTTTTTCCATTCATTTTTGTGAATCATTTCATTAAAATCTGGAATCAAATTCCCTAAAGGACATCCACTATGACAAAACGGAATACCACAATCCATACATCTGGAGCCTTGATGTTGCGCATCTTTTTCTTTTAACGGAATAGTAAATTCATCATAATTTTTAAGTCTCTCTATTACAGATTTGTAATTTTCATCAACTCTTTTATATTCTAAAAAACCTGTTATCTTTCCCATAATTAAGCTGTTACAATTTGTTGTTCTAAAGCTAATCTTTCTAGTGCTTTTTTATAATCTGTAGGAATTACTTTTATAAAATGATTTATTGTGCTCTCCCAATTACTTAATAATTCATTTGCTTTTTCGCTTTGCGTATATTTATAGTGATTTCGAATTAATTTATAAATATTTTTTTGATCAATTTTATCCAAAGTTTCGAGTTCGACCATTTCCATATTACATAATCCATTTCTAAAATTTTGGTTAGGATCAAAAACATATGCTATACCACCGCTCATTCCTGCAGCAAAGTTTCTTCCGGTTTTGCCTAAAATTATAACTTTACCTCCTGTCATATATTCGCATCCATGGTCTCCTACGCCTTCAACTACAGCAGTTATTCCTGAATTTCTCACACAAAACCTTTCTCCTGCAATACCATTTATATATGCCTTTCCTTTGGTGGCTCCATAAAAACAAACATTTCCTATGATAATATTTTCATGTGCTTTAAAATTGGCAGAATCTGGTTTTTTTACAATGATCTTGGCGCCAGATAATCCTTTTCCTAAATAATCGTTACTGTTTCCATCTATTTTTAATGTAAGCCCTTTAGTAGCAAAAGCACCAAAACTTTGTCCGGCAGAACCTGTGAAATTTATTTGTAAAGTATTTTTTGGAAGGCCGTTAGCTCCATAAATTTTTGATATTTCATTACTGATAATTGTGCCAACTGATCTGTCAGTATTTGCAATTGGATAATTTAATTGCATTTTTTCTTTGCGGTATATTGCTGGATGTGCATCACGAATTATTTGAAAGTCAAGAACATGATCTAAATCGTGATTTTGAATTTCGGTATTTGAAATAATTTTATTTAAATAATTTGGTGGTTGATATAAAATTGCAGAAACATCAACACCTCTTGCATTATATTGTTGAATTGCATTTTTTGAATTTATTTTTTGTGATTGACCGATCATTTCTTTGATGGTTTTAAAACCTAGCTTTGCCATGATCTGGCGCAATTCTTCAGCAACAAAATACATGAAGTTGATTACATGTTCAGGAGTACCTTTAAAATTTTTACGTAACTCAGGATCTTGTGTGGCAATTCCTACAGGGCAAGTATTTAAATGGCACTTTCTCATCATAATACAACCAGAGGAAACTAATGGTGCTGTTGCAAAACCAAATTCTTCTGCACCAAGCAAACAGGCAATT
>DAOVTC010000146.1 GCA_030633285.1 Flavobacteriaceae bacterium | reverse complement strand
TCTGATATAAAATCAATATCTTTAACTTTTGACATTATAGGATCTTTAGCTAAGGGAAAAGGATTAAATGAACCAGTAATGCCGCTATCTACAATCCAATCAAATTCATTTTGAGTTGGAACAAAAGTAGTTATTCCATCATCAGAAGCACAGCTGTAAAAAAAAGAAAGAGAGATTAATAATATAATTATATTTTTCATAATACAACAATTTTGTATTAGGACGTATAATTAAAACAAACTTACAATAATTATAAAAATATTGATTTATTAAAATTTACCAGTAAGCCATTTATAAATATCATTACCATTAGCAAAAAGTAATAGTGCCATTAAAATTATAAAACCGGTAATTTGTGCATATTCTAAAAACTTGTCACTGGGTTTTCTTCCTGTAACCATTTCATATAAAACAAATACTACATGTCCACCATCTAATGCAGGTATAGGTAATAAATTCATAAATCCGAGCATGATAGATAAAAGTGCTGTTATGCTCCAAAATGCTGGCCAGCTCCATTTTGAAGGAAAAATACTTCCTATGGTAATAAACCCTCCCAAACTTGTGGCACCTTTTTTAGTAAAGACATATTTGAATTGACCCATATAATCTTTTAATGTCCAATATGCTTTTGAAGTTCCTAATCTTATACTTTCTCCAAAAGTATAATCTTTATGGTTTATTGAAATTACATCATCTGTAAATCCTTTTGGGTATACTCCTATTTTATTATCTACATCAGGAGTTACACTAAAGGTTTTCATTATACCATCACGGTTAACTGTTATTTGCAATTCTTTATTATCAGAATTATTTCTAACTAGTTTAGTGAACTCATTCCAATATTGTATAGGTTGGTTATTTACATCAGTAATATAGTCACCTTTAAGCAAACCGGATTTGTTAGCAGGTGAATCGGGTAAAATACTATCTAAAACGGCATTAATTCTTGGTGTAAAAGGTTCCATAGCTCCACTTTGCCACATAGTTAAGCCAATATCTTCTGGCAAGTTTATGTTTTCGTTTTGCCCGTCAATATGTTCTACTTCAATGCTAGTAACATCTCTTAAAAAAAGATGTTTATTAACATCTAAAACATTAAAAGGTTCTTCACCATTTATTTTTAAGATTTTATCTCCATCTTGAAATCCCAATTTTTTAAACTCATCAACAACTGAAAACCCCTTTTTCACATCATTTATTCCTATATAGTCTTCACCCCAAGCATTAAACATCATGATATAAATAAAAACACCCAATAAAAAGTTTACAGTAACACCACCTAACATAATGATTAATCTTTGCCAAGCTGGTTTTGAACGAAATTCCCATGGCTGAGGTGGTTTTTCCATTTGCTCCTTGTCCATGCTTTCATCAATCATTCCAGAAATTTTTACATATCCGCCAAGGGGAATCCAACCAATACCATAAACGGTATCACCTATTTTCTTTTTAAATAATGAAAATTTATAGTCAAAAAATAAATAAAATTTTTCGACTCTTGTTTTAAATAATTTTGCAGGAATAAAATGCCCTAATTCGTGTAAAACGATTAATAAGGATAAGCTTAATAAGAATTGAGTTATTTTTATAAATGTTTCCATTAATTTGTTTCTGAATTTTTAAAATCGGACAAATGTACGCTTTATGATGTATAATAAGAAATAGGATGGTGTAAATAGATGTTAAAAAGAGTTATTTTTTTAGAATAGTTTTATGTACAGTACCTTTATCTGTTTCAATTTTTAGCAAATGAAGACCAAAGTTTAAACTATTTAAAGAGATTTGAGTACTAGGTTTTTCTTTTTGAAATACAATTTTACCAAGAACATCGTAAATAGTTATTTTTTCTATAAGAGCAAGACTTTCATTTTTAATTGTTAAAACATTCAGTGTTGGATTAGGAAAAACGGAAATATTATTTTCTAAAGAAACTAAATTAACTCCTAATATTGTAGTGTTATTTTTAGAAATCAATTGAACTTCAGGGTCAATTTCAATGGATAAAATATTAAATGGTATTGTGGTATCAAATGTTTGACCATTTTCAGTAACTTCTAATCGTACAATCTCTGATTCTCCATTAGAACCTGTTAATTTTACAGGCAAAGGCATTTCAAAAAAAGATACAGAAGAATGTGATTGAGTTTGATCTACAGTAAACCTAACAATTTTGTTAGAAGAATTTTGGTGCCATGATACTTGGTATGTCGGATATCCTTCACCATAAAACCAATCATTAAAAAACTCGGTTAAATTTGTACCACTTACAGTTTCTAGATGATTTTGTAAATCCTTAGTTTTGGCATAAGAATAGGCGAGTTGAGGATCTGCCAAATAGTTTTTTATGGCTTGAAAAAAATCAGTATCTCCTAGTTTATAGCGTAGCATGTGTAAAATAATTGCTCCTTTACGATAAGATAATCTTCCATCAAAAATTCTGCTTACAGAAGTAGTATCATTAACAAACGTTGAGCCTCCAGCTTGGGAAACAATGTTGTTTACCATACTTTGTCTCCAAGACCTAAATGTACTTTCTCCATCAAAATTTTCAACTACCAAACCATCAAGATAAGTAGCAAAGCCTTCGTTTAACCAAATGTCTTCCCAAGTGCCACAAGTAATTTTATTACCAAACCATTGGTGTGCCAATTCATGAGCTATCAAACTACGTCCAAAACTACCCATAAAAGTCATGGTAGTGTGTTCCATACCGCCACCCCAACCAAATTGAGCATGACCGTATTTTTCATCTGCATACGGATAAAGTTCAAATAAGTTTCCAAATAAGTCTATTATACTTGGCGTAATTGCAGTACTGGCTTTGGCAGTAATTAAATTTTCAGGATATACATAATTTACAACATCAAAATCACCATTGGCCACATAATCGTTATAAACAGAATAATTTGTAACAGCAATGGCAATTAAGTACGCTGGTATAGGATACTTATGTTTCCAATGAGTTATTATGTTATCACCATTAGCTTTTTCAGATTGTAATAAACCATTTGATGCAGCTTTGTATTGTGAGGGATGTGTTATAAAAATATCTATAGAATCTATTTTGTCAATTAAATCTTGTTTACAAGGCCACCATCCTTTAGCTCCATAAGGTTCAGAAAGTGTCCATAATATAGGAGTATTTGATGCTCCATGTGTACTAATTTCAAATGAACCGAATCCGGAACTGACAGGATTACCACTATAACTAACCGTTAAAGAATCTAAAATTCCTTGGCTTTGAGTTTGAGGTAAAGTGATGATGAGTTCTTCATTTGAGTTTTGAGTAAAAGTTAATTCAACACCTCTTTGAGTAACTTTTGAAACTGTCATATTTTCATATAAATCAAAAGTAATACTGCTTAAATTATCATTTGCAGTAAAATAAGAAGTAACGTTACCATCAATAAAAGCTTTGCTTGGATTTACATTCCATTCTAATCTATGGTATTTTAAATCGTAATTAGCAGTATTAGGATTTGTTTTAAAGGAAATTTTAGTAGCAGCATTTTTTTGTTCAAAATGAATTATTTTTTGTAAATAATCAGTTGAAAATACTTCCTTAGTTTGAGCATAGGTTGCAAGTGAAAATAAAATAATAATAAGGACTAATATTTTCCTCATATAAAGTAAATTTGTGTTTTTAGCAATCTTCTAAAGAAAAATCAAATATACAAATTATGTATTTAATAGAGTTTTTTAAAAAATCCAAGTCAACTTTAATATTTCTTTTCTTTTTCACAGTAATTTTCTTACCAGTAATTTATTTTATGGTAACACCCAAAAAAAAATTACCTGTTTACAACCCTGTTGATGTAAACCCTCTACTAGTAGATGATGCAGTAAGGCATATTAGTAAAGATCATAAAATAGCTAACTTTAGTTTAATAAATCAAAATGGGGTAACTATTACGCAAAATAATTTTGAAAATAAAATTTATGTTGCTGATTTTTTCTTTACTCGCTGCCAAACAATTTGTCCGGTTATGA
>DAOVTC010000036.1 GCA_030633285.1 Flavobacteriaceae bacterium | reverse complement strand
TCCTCCTCCTATTATAATTACAACTCCCAGTAGAATTAAAATAGTTCTTATTATTTTATTTTTAAACATAATTTTTTATTTTGATGAATAGACACAAAAATTGGTATATCATTACAAAAAAAATAAAAAATTTTAATAAACTGAAACACAATAAAATAAATCAGATAAGAAAATAAGATATATATTATATTTAAATGTTTGAAGTGTTAATTAATGGCAAATGTTTTCAAAATAGCTTCTAATTCAAAAACAAAATCCCTTTTTTTAGTTTCAGGAGAGTAACTAAACCCTTGGATAATTATAAGACGATTGTTATTTTTATCATCAATGGTATAACTTAAAAAAGGACCACCCATAAAATCATTCTTTACAATCCATAGACCACGAGATTCTATTGCACTTTTTTCCGAAAGAATAATCTCTTTGGTAACAGGTATGAACTTTGGCTCGATCATCATATATGTGTTATCAAATTGACCTTGAATATTCTCTTTTGTTATAGAATCGAGATAAGCAACAGTGTTGTTTTTTGTTGAATAGTTTTTTGAATGATAAGATACTTCAAAAGCAATAATATTCAACTGCCCTTTAGTTATGGTGTTTCTATACCATAAAAAATCACCAGTATCTTCAACTTTATTATAACTAAAAGGTAATTTTAAGGTAAACCCCAATTTATTAAAAGTTTCAATATTTTTAGGGTTATGATGCTTTTTTGTAATCTTATTTTGATAAACTATCAAATCATTTTTTTTGAAAGTTGAAATTATCTCCTTTTCATGCTTATTGATATTGTTAATCAATTCTTCTTTTGATTTTCCTAAGATAGATAATGTAGTTTGAGGAGAAGCATAAACATTATTATTGGTATAGAAATTATTTATTGTGTCATAACCAACAAACATGATATTTCGTGTAGGTTTAAATAAATTGTTAAAATTTCTTGGAGTGACTTGATTTATAGAGAATTGAGTTTCTTCTTGAGGTAATCCAACCAATGGATTTGCTATAATTTCACGTAAGGCATCACCAACTTCACCTTGCCAATCAGAATTTTTAATTACAATTAGAACATGATTAATTCTACCAGTTGAATTAACTAAAGTAAGTTTATCATTTTTTGAGCAAGAAATTAAAGAAAAAAACAGAACTGTAATTAGAGATAATTTTTTAATCATTTTATTATTGTTTTAGATAAAGGAATTAAATCAAAAATAATAAAACTTAATAAATTCTTAATTTTGTTCCTGGTTTTAAATTAGTACTCCAAATATTGTTCCAATTTTTAATTTGATTAACAGTAACCTTTGGATATTTTTGAGATATCAACCACAATGAATCTCCTTTTTTAACGATATAAGTTGTGTATTTCCCTTTAGGAACCGTTTTTTTATTAGTGTTTTTTAATTTATTAGAATTGCTTGATGTACTAACATAAGCTCTTCTTGGATAAATAGTTAATCTTTGACCAACTCTTAAATTGTTACTTTTTAAACCATTCCAGCGTTTAATACTACTTACTGAAACGCCATATCTTTTAGCAATTTTACCAAGGTAGTCACCATTTCTTACACGATATCTTATTCTATCATTAGCTTCAAAATACTTAGGTAAAGGTTTTTCACGTTTTGCATCATCGGCCAAAGCATAAGCATAAATTTGATCTTCATTTGCAACAAATTTACCAACTAAATATTTTGGAATTGTTAAAGTGTAATTACGATTTTTAATAACAGGTATTATGTTTAATTTGTACTGTGGGTTTAAAAATTCAAGTAGCTTATCATCTGTTTGTAAAACCTTATTAATTTGATCAAATGTGATTTGCCTTTTTACTACAATAGTATCTGTTTCAAAAGTGTTAATTAATTCGTTTTTTGCATATAGTTGGTGTTCATTTGCATATTCAAAAATGTAATAAGTTGCGTAAAAAGCGGGTAAATAACCAGCAGTTTCTCGTGGTAAATAATGACGAATGTTCCAGTAATTTTTCTTCCCTCCAGAACGCCTAATGGCTTTATTAACATTTCCTGGCCCAGAATTGTATGCGGCTAAAGCTAAATCCCAATCGTTAAAAATATTATACAAATTGGTTAGATACTTACAAGCTGCTTCTGTTGATTTTATTGGGTCAGATCTTTCATCAACATAAGAACTTACTTTTAGATCATACATTTTACCTGTTGAGTACATAAATTGCCAAAGTCCTTTGGCACCTACACGAGATTTTGCGTTTGGTTTTAATGCAGACTCAACAATAGCTAAATATTTGATTTCTAATGGGATATTGTATTTGTCGAGATATTCTTCAAAAATAGGAAAGTAGTATTTTGCTTTTCCCATTAAATTAGCAAGACTCTCTTTTCGGTTTTTTAAATAATGTTTAATTATTTTTTCTAATGAAGGATTATATTCAACATTAAAAGGTGTTTTATTATTTAAGTCAGCCAATCGTTCTTTTAATAAATCGGTCGAAAAATTATCAATAACTACTTTTTCTATAGTGTCTTGAGGCAGAATAATCATTGAACTGTCAATAGAAGAAAATTTTAGTGACTCCATCCATTTTTTGTCAAATTCACTAGCTTCCGGATATTCAATAAGAGCAATATTTTTTCCTGAAATTAATGTGGTATCAATTCTAATAGTATCAATTTGTACTTTAAAATTAGAAGTAATGTCAATTTGATTATTGTCAACTTGAATAAGAGTATCTTTTTTTTCTAAATTTTCTTGAGAAAATCCATAAAAAGTTACTATTAAAAATGTTATTGTTAAAAATTTCTGCATTCAATATATTTCAAAAGGTTTATTTACAGTGTATTCTGTATAGAAACGGTAAAAATAGCACAAAATTTTATTAAGGTGTTGTTTTTTAGTTTTTCTTTACAACTTTAATATTTTTTTAAGAAAAAACTCTTAAAGAAAAAAGTATTGGTTTAATCATAATTGGTCTACTTATTAACTTTTGAATATTTTAAGTTTTGTACCAGGTTTTAAGAAGGTTATATTATATAAATTATTCCAATTTTTTATTTGATCAATAGAAACCCTTGAAAATCTTCGAGAAATATTAAATAAGGTATCACCTTCTTTTACTATATAAGTTTCAAAAATTTTAGATTCATTTGAAATGCTTTTATTTATTTCAATAGAAGGGGAGGTAGGGGAGACCTTTGGAGAGAAAGGATTTGTTTTGATTAATATATTTTTGGTTACTACCAATCTTTGTCCTGTTATTAAATAATCGGTTTGTAAACCATTCCAATTTTTTAATTGTGCTAGTGTTATGTTGTGTTTTAAAGCAATTTTATTTAAATTATCACCATTTTTAACCACATAACTATTAGATTTAGTTATTCTTATAACATTTGAGGGATTAGTTTTAATAAAGTTTTGATTTGGTGATTGATAAATGATTTTCTCTTTATCAATAAATTTTTGAACCAAATATTTTGGTAAAGTCAATACGTAATATTTGCTTTTTGAATATGGAATAATATCTTTCTTGTATTGCGGATTTAATGCTTTTAAAATTTTATAATCAATTGAAATATTTTTTTGAATAGTAGCAAAAGACAACTGTTTTTTTACATGAATAGTATCAATTTCAACATAAGTTAAATCTGATTTTTTAGATTTTAGATCGTGAGTTTTTGAATATTCAAAAATATAATATGTGGCGTAAAAAGCAGGAAGGTAACTACGAGTTTCTTTAGATAAATATTGTCTAATTTCCCAGTAATTTTGTTTCCCTCCTGAACGTCTTATTGCTTTTCTAACATTTCCTGGACCAGAATTATATGCAGCTAAAGCTAAATCCCAATCATTGAAAGATTGGTATAATTTGGTTAAATACAAACAAGCTGCTTCCGTTGATTTTATAGGGTCAAAACGATCATCTACATATGAACTTACTTGTAAATTGTATTCTTTACCGGTAGAGTACATAAATTGCCATAATCCTTTGGCACCAGAAGGAGAGACGGCATTTGGTTTTAATGCAGATTCAACTATGGCAAGATATTTAATTTCAAGTGGTAAGTCATATTTGTCTAAATATTCTTCAAACATTGGAAAATAATATTCCGCTCTATCCATTAAATTTGAAATTTCCTCTTTACGATTTTGTAAATAAGATCTAATAAACCTTTCTAAAGTAGGATTGTGAACTATATTAAAAGGTGTTTTAAAATTTAACTCTTCCAATTGTTTCATTAATAATAATGAAGAGAATTCATTTTCATTGGATGGAATTTTTTGAGGCTCTTTAACCCATGTATTATCAAAATTATTTGTGCCACTTTTATCAATAATAGTCAAATTATTTTTTAATAAAGGAATAGAATATTCTTGATCAAATATTGGGTTGTTTCCTGAATCATCAAAATTTGAAAAATAATTATTTTGACCAAAAAGTAGGGGAGATAAAATTAAAAAATAGAGGAAAAAGGACTTTTTCATAGCGTTTTTTTTATTTCTTAGGTATTATTATTTTGTTATTTTTTCATCTATCCAAACCATCATTTTGTCTAAAACTTCATTTTTAATGATATCATTATGTAATTCGTGATAAGCATTTTCATACAATTGTAATTCAACTTTTTTATTAGTGTTTTTAGCAAATTCTTCAGAAGCTTTATAATTAGTTAATCTATCGCCAGTACCATGCATTAATAACATAGGTATTTCCAATTTATCAGCATTTTGTATTGCCCATTCACCAGTTTCTATAAAAACAATTGAATAATTAGGACTAATCTTGTCATGTACTAAAGGATCGTTTTTATATGCTTCTACAATTTTTTTATCACGTGAAATGGCATTTATTTCTAACTCATTACCCATAGTTATTGAAGGTGCAATTTTTTGTAAAATTTTACCAATCGATAATTTCCATTTTGGAGGATTAAAAGCCAATCGTAAAAAAGGGCTAGTTGCAATAACTCCACTCAGTTTGTTTTTTCGTTTTAAAGCATAATTGATTACCACATTACCACCCATACTATGTCCGTAAAGAAAAATTGGTTTATCTCCAAAAATATTTTTTGCTTTTTTGAGCATTTCATCAACACAATCAAGAACAGCATTAAAACCAGGATTATGACCTTGTTTTCCTTCAGTTTTCCCATGACCAAATTGGTCATACGTTAAAACAGCTATAGAATTAATATTATAATAAGGTATAACATGTTTTTCATAGCGTTTGGAATGCTCTCCCATTCCGTGAACTAATACAACAACAGCTTTTACGGTTTTAGGTTGAAAATACTGACCGTAAAGTTTAGTATTGTACAGTTTAAAATTGAATTCTTTATGAATCATATAGAACTTATTTCTAATCAAAAATAGAAAATGAGTACAATCAAATTGCAAAATTGTTAAAAAGTGCTTAAAACTTATAGTGTAAGTACCTGGTGTATAGTTTTATATGGTTTATTGAAAGGTGATACACGATTTTTGATGTAAAAAAATAATTAATTAAGTGAATTTTGGATATAATTTTGGCAGTTAAAAATCAATAAAAATGGAATAAATTACTTTGAATTTTGTAACTTTATATGTGAATCATTAATTGGAATATTATGAAAAATCATCAAAATAATACTTCAGAAAAACGACCAGAGAGTTTCAATAAGAAAATACTTACAGTTGTACATTTATTACATCCTTATGTTAAACAGAGATTAAGAGTTGCTGAGAACTTAGGGATACTTCCAAAAAACATGTACCAGTCAAATGGTATTATTGATGAAGTAATCTTAAGTGTTTATGAAAGTAAAACCAATAATAATATTGATATTAACGAGTTAAGATTAATGATGTTTAATCTTATAAATAAAAAATTGAGAAGTTTGTTTGAAGCTGAAAAATGGCACAAAGATACCATTAGTACTAAAGTTATTTTAGAGGAAGAATTACGTCTTTTAGAAGAAAATTTTACAGTTGATGCTGATTTTGATTTGATTATGAATGAAGAGTTAGATGATATTTCGTATCATCAAAATGATAATGAATCACATTTGCTTCAATCTGATGAAGTACAGCAAAATATATTGTCATTTTTAGATCTTAAAGACAAAGCATTTTTAAAAAGTGAAGAAAAACAAGATACTTTACGAAAAATGTATAGAAACCTTCCTTTACAAACTTCAAATGTGATGGATTTATATGTTTTAGGAAAATTAAATTTACAAGAAATAGCAACAATTTTAAACACTGAAATTGTAGAAGTAAAAAGAATTATTGATTTTGTAAAAGAAAACTTTAAAAAACACCTGATTTAATATATAATTAGTAAAGAATTATAATAATTATTACAAATAAATAATATTTTCTTTTACTATTTAAAATATTATTGTAGTATTGCAATGTGAAAGTAAATAATACACATACTACATTTAATGAAAATCGCCGTTCTCCCGAGCGCCGCTGTTAATTTTATATTTTCAGTTAGATTATTTTTATCACAAATTATTTTTCACAATTCAATTATTTTCAAAATGCAATTTTATTTTAACATACTAAATTTAATAAACCATATCTTTTTAGTTATTATTAGTACTGTTATTGTTTTTCCTCGTCATCGTCGCCCGTAAGGGTGTGTTTATTTATTGGGGTTAGGTGAGTCCAACTCTGTATTTGAAATCAAATGTTATTAATAAAATTTATCAAAAAACAATACAATGAAAATTGTAATTGCAACAAAAAGTCATATAAAATATGCGAATATCATCACTGAAACTATTGATGATTCCGCTAACGAAAGAGGTACTGGTATAGCTAAAAGAACATCTGAGTATATCACAACTAAAATAAGTAATGGTAATGCTGTCATTGCTTTAGATGGAGAGAAATTTGCCGGTTTTTGTTATATTGAGACTTTTAGTAATAAAAATTATGTAGTGCACTCGGGTTTAATTGTGCACAGGAATTATCGAAAACAAGGCTTAGCAAAAAAAATAAAAAATAAAGTTTTCAATTACTCAAAACAAAAATATCCTGATGCTAAAATTTTTGGAATTACAACGGGTTTGGCAGTATTAAAAATAAATTATGGCTTAGGATATAAACCTGTAACTTTTTCTGAACTCACTGATGATCCTGAGTTTTGGAAAGGTTGTCAAACTTGTCAGAATTATGATGTTTTACAGCGTACTAATCAAAAAATGTGTTTATGTACAGGTATGTTGTTTGACCCAAAACATGAAGATAATGTTAAAGAACACCCGTATGATTCTAAAACATTAAGTAGATTAAAAAGAATTAAACAGGCTTTATTTTTAAAGAAATCTGATAAAAAATTATAAAAAAATGAAAAAATTAGTCTTAGCATATAGTGGAGGTTTAGACACCTCGTATTGTGCAAAATATTTATCGAAAAACAGAAAATTTGAAGTTCATGCCGTAAGTGTAAATACTGGTGGATTTAATAACGAAGAGATTGAGGAAATTAAAGAAAAAGCTTTACGATTAGGTGCAACAGATTATAAGTCAATTGATGCAGTTCAAATATTTTATGATAAAGTTGTAAAGTATTTAATTTTCGGAAATGTACTAAAGAATAATACCTATCCACTTTCTGTAAGTGCTGAAAGGATAATCCAGGCAATTGAAATTGTAAATTATGCAAAAAAAATTAAGGCAGATTACATAGCTCATGGTAGTACCGGAGCAGGGAATGATCAAGTAAGATTTGATATGATTTTTCAAATTATAGCTCCTGAAATACGAATTATTACGCCTATTAGAGATAAAAAATTATCACGATTGGAAGAGATTAATTTTTTACAAGAAAACGGTATTGATTATCCATGGGAAAAAGCAAAATACTCCATCAATAAAGGGCTTTGGGGAACCAGTGTAGGAGGTGAAGAAACTTTAAGCTCACATTTACCTTTACCCGAAGAGGCATATCCTAGTCAGTTACAATTATCAGAATCCAAGAATTTAAAATTAACTTTTAAAAAAGGAGAATTAATTGCCATTGATGATAAAAAAGATAAACCGATAAATAATATTGAAAAATTAAATATTATGGCATCCAAATATGCAATTGGTAGAGACATACATGTTGGTGATACTATTATAGGAATCAAAGGTAGAGTAGGTTTTGAAGCTCCAGCACCTTTAATAATTATCAAGGCGCATCATTTATTAGAAAAACACACCCTTACAAAATGGCAACAGCATCATAAAGAACAGATGGGTAATTGGTATGGAATGCTATTACATGAAGGTCAGTATTTAGATGAAGTAATGAGAAATATTGAGGTATTTTTAGAGGACACGCAAAGATATGTTTCAGGTGATGTATTTTTGAGTTTACATCCTTATAGATTTACGATTAACGGAATATCTTCAAAACACGATTTAATGGATTCATCATTTGCTAGTTATGGAGAAAGTAATGAAGGTTGGACTGCCGATGATGCCAAAGGATTTATCAAAATAACGGCAAATCAAGGTAGAATTTTTAATCACGTAAATTCTTAAAAATGATTAAAGTTGGAATTATAGGAGGAGCAGGTTACACCGCAGGTGAGCTGATAAGGTTAGTTATTAATCATCC
>DAOVTC010000024.1 GCA_030633285.1 Flavobacteriaceae bacterium | reverse complement strand
TGAATAGTTGATTTTTCATTTTGTAAATTTTGTATAGAAGGTATTTCTTCTAAAAATTCATTTATTCTCTTTTGAGATACTTCGGCTTGCTGAACTATTGAAGTTACCCAACCAACTACAGCTACCGGCCAAGTGAGCATATTAACATAAATAATGAATTCAGCAATTATGCCTATATTTTCAATTTCTCCATTGATGTATTGTGTACCTCCGATATAAATAACCATTATGTTACTAATTCCTATAAGTAAAATCATTAATGGAAAAAATAGAGCTTGTGCTTTGTATAATGAAATATTTTTATCCTTACTGACTACTGCCAAACTAATAAAGTCATTAGAAATTTGATTTTCAATACTGTATGCTTTTATAACATTTATTCCGGAAAAAATTTCTTGAGAAAAGGTTGTTAGTTTTGATAAATATTGTTGAACAATTGTACTTCGTTTATTTATTACTCTACTTAAAATATAAATTGATATTGACAAAATTGGTAAAGGTAATAAGGTGTAGTATGTTAATTTGGGATCGATGTTAATCATTTTTGTTATTGCAACTACAAATAAAACCAGCATATTCATAGTGTACATTATTGCTGGCCCGAAATACATACGAACTTTACCAACATCTTCGCTGATGCGATTCATCAAATCACCAGTTCTATTTTTTTTATAAAAGTTTAAAGAAAGTTTTTCGTATTGTTGAAAAATTTCATTTTTTAAATCAAACTCAATTAATCTAGACATTACTATTAAAGTCTGACGCATTAAAAATGTAAAAAAACCTGAAATTAATGCAGCTCCAATAATCAAAAGTACATTAATAAATAATTGTGATTTTACAATATCTAAATCATTGATAATGTTATTATTATAATCTTCAACTACATTTAATGATTCACGAATTAGTGATGGAATTTGTAAAACAAAGATTTTAGAAACTATTGTAATCAATATTCCTAGTATCAAGCGGAAACGATATTTATAAAAAAATTTATTTAAGTATTGTAATGCTTTCATTTATATTTCACAAAATTTTATATAGGCGAATATACTTAATAATTAGATGTTCAATTTAAAAAAAAATAGTAATTTTGCATCTTGATTTAACAAAATATTTAAATATTTGTAAAAAATACGATCTTTTTAATCATGGTGAATAGAAGACACATTCGAATCAAAGTAATGCAATCGGTTTATGCATTATTGCAATCTAAGAGTGATAACTTAGTTAAAGAGGAAAAGTTTTTACTATTTAGTATTCAAAAAGCACTTGATTTGTATATTTTACAATTGCTAATGATAGTTGAAGTCAAAAAAATTGCCTTTGAGCATATAGAAATTAAAAAGAAAAGTCATTTAGCTACTTCTCAAGATAAAAATCCCAATTTAAAATTTATTAATAATCAAGTTGTTCAAGCAATTGAAAATAGTAATGAAATAAATGACTATGTCATTCAGAAAAAACTTGATTATTGGAATGATAACAGAGAATATGTTAGAATAATTTGGGATGAATTAAAAGAAAGTGAACTATATAACAATTATTTAAGTATACAAGATACTTCTTTTAAAGAGGATAAAGAATTTAGTGTCAATTTTTTTGAAAAAATTATAGCACCAAATGAAAAATTATATGACTACTATGAAAGTTTAAATTTGAGTTGGGTTGACGATTTGCCTTTAGTTAATACCTTGGTAATTAAAACAATTAAACAATTACAAAAGGGTAATCTAATTAGCTTGAAAGAATTAGAAGTAAAAGAGGATGATAAAGATTTTTTAATTGATTTATTTAGAAAAACAGTTTTACATCATGATGAGTATTCTGATGAAATAGATGATAAAACGCCAAACTGGGATACAGATAGAATAGCCGAAATTGATTTAATTCTAATAAAATTAGCTATTACGGAGTTTATATATTTCCCTTCCATTCCAACTAAAGTTACTATAAATGAATATATTGAAATAGCAAAAGATTATTCAACCGCTAAAAGTAGTTATTTCATTAATGGTGTTTTAGACAAACTTTTAAAAGAGTATAACAAATCTAATAGATTGCAAAAAATAGGAAGAGGTTTGTTGTAAATATTTATATTTTTGCATTAAAAAATAAATTTTAAAATGAAAAAAATAATAGTGTTAATTATCTTAAGCTTTGGGTTTTTTGTAACTTCTTGTAATGAAAATGCTGTGAAAAAAATTAATAAGCAAAATATAGAGAATGCCAAAGCACGTGATAGTGAAATTAGATTAGGTGGTCCAAGATTAAGTTTTGATAAAACTGAACACGATTTCGGAATTTTGAATGAAGGAGATATTGTTGAAACAGTATTTGCTTTTACAAATTCAGGTAAATCTGAACTAATTATCACATCTGCTAAATCAAGTTGTGGTTGTACGGTACCAGAATGGCCAAAAGAACCTATTTTACCTGGAGAAACAGGAAAAATAAAAGTAAAATTTAATACAAGAGGTAAACCTAATAAACAAAGAAAACAGGTTACTTTAAGAACCAATACTGATAGTGGTAAAGAAATTATAACCATATTAGCTCAAGTAACACCAAAATCTAAAAATTAATAATATAATGTATCAAGCAATATTTTTACAATCCAGCAATAGTATAGGAAACTATATAATGATTCCTTTGATGTTTTTAATCATATACCTTTTTATGATTCGACCACAAGTAAAACGCCAAAAAAACGAAAAAAAATTTCAAGCTTCAATTAAAAAAGGAGCAAGAGTTATAACAACTAGTGGTATTCACGGTAAGATAGTTGATTTAATTGATAATGATAATACTTGTGTAATTGAAACAGGTGCAGGTAAAATTAAATTTGAAAGATCATCCATTTCAATGGAATTGAGCAAGAAATACTTACCAAAAGAATTAAAAAAATAATAAATTTCTATATTTTTTAAAAGAGTTCTATCATTAGGGCTCTTTTTTTAAATAATTGAATTAAATTTAAAGATGATTAGTAAAAAGTCTCAAAGTAAAATTGATTCTTTAAAGAGTAATAAAAAATTACGCGTTTTTTTATTATTCTTAATCTTGTCATTTTTATTTTGGTCACTTATTAAACTTTCCAAAAATTATATTGCAGATGTAGAATTTAATTTGGTTTATGTTGATGTGCCTAAAAATAAACTATTGCAAGATGTACCTGTGAGTAAAGTAAAATTAACTGTAAAAACAATTGGCTTTAAATTACTTAAATATGGTTTAAAGACAAAAGAATTAAAATATAGTTTATCTGATTTAAATCATAAGAAAAGTTCAATATATTATAGTATAACACAGTCTAAAATTAAAGATTTACAAGTTCAATTTACTGCAGAAACGGAAGTATTAAAAATAAAACCGGATACTTTATATTTTGACTTGGGTGTAAAAAAATCAAAGAAAGTTAAAGTTATTACAAATGTTAATTTACAATTTAAATCTGGCTTCAGTTTGGTAAAAAAATACATGATTCATCCAAATTCTGTTACTGTTTCAGGAGCTTCAAAATACATTGATTCAATTGATGATATTCAGACTGAGTTATTTGAAATGGAAGAAGTATCAAGTTCTTTTGAAGAAATAGTAAAATTGAAACAACCAAATGAATACGTGACATTATCTTCAAATATCGTTACTATAAAGGGTGATGTTGAAAAAATGACAGAAGGAACATTTAATCTTGCTTATAGAATAATAAATTTGCCTAAAAATTATATTATTAGCACATACCCTAAAAAAGTTAAAGTAACTTATCAAGTTGCATTAAAAGATTATAATAAAATTTCAGAAAACAGTTTTAAAATTCAGTGTGATTATAAAGAAACTGAAAGTAATAATTTTGAATATTTAATTCCTAAAATAGTTGAGAAACCTGAAATACTTTTTGATGTAAAAGTGATTCCTAATAAAATAGAATTTTTAATTAAAAAATAATATTTTAGTTTTTAAACTTTGATTATTTAACTTAATAAAATGAAGATAATTGGTTTAACAGGAGGTATAGGAAGCGGTAAAACTACTATAGCTAAAATGTTTGAGGCATTAGGTGTTCCTGTTTATTATGCTGATGATGAGGCTAAGAAATTAATGAATACTTCGATAAAAATTAAAAATAAATTAATTGATGTATTTGGAAATGAGACTTATAAAAATGAAAAGTTAAATCGTCATTTTTTAGCAAACCTGATATTTAATGATAAAGAAAAATTATTTAAGATAAATAAAATTATTCACCCTGAAATTGATAATCATTTTAATAATTGGGTTAAAAAACAAAAATCAACTTATGTAATTCAAGAAAATGCAATAATTTTTGAAAGTGATAAGCAGAATAATTTTGATGTTATAATTACAGTAACTGCTCCTAAAAATGAAAAAATAAAACGTGTAATTGCTCGAGACAATTCAACTAAGACAAAAGTTTTAGAAAGAATGAAGAATCAATTAAGTGATAGCTTTAAAATTGCTAATTCAAAGTATGTAATTTATAATATTGATTTAGAACAAAGTAAATTGCAAGTTCAACAAATCCACTCAAAACTGGTATAATTGATATTTTAACATTTGTTTATTTCTTAAAATTATGTTAAATTAATTGTAAGAATCGTTAACATTAGTTAAATTATTAAAAATAAACTAAAGAAATTCTAAATTTGTTATAATGAGTAAACGACTTTTTGTACTTTTAATCGTATTGATGGGTATAGCCTTAATAGGCATCGTTACTGTTCAAATATTTTGGATTAGAAGTTCTGTAGAAATACGTGAAAAACAATTTTCAACAAGTGTAAAGTTTGCACTTGCAAAAGTTTCTGAAAATATACAAAGAAGAGAGTTTAACGATAATATTTCAAAATATGCACCGTTACTTGACAGTTTGCAAAAATCTAAAGAAAGTAATGTAAGAGATTTTTTTTTTCAGCAAATAGATACTGTAAGAAAAGAGATTTTTACTTTTCGTCAAAGTATAGTTGAAAATAATTATAAAACTCAAATTTCACCTTTTGATACAGATACAATTAATTTTAATACTTTTTTGAGTAGAGAAGAAACTCAAATTGAAAAAATTAAATTTGATTCAAAAGATTTTATCGATCTTTCACCAAAAGATAGAATTATTAAAGTTGGAAGATTAGATAAGTATGATAAATTAGAATTTGAAAATTATTTTAAAAACATATTGGCAAGAACACCTATCCACGATCGAGTTAGTAATAATGAAATAAGGTTAAATATAGATAATGAATTAATTGCTAGAAATATTAAAACCAATTTTGAATATGGTGTTTTTGATGATGATTTAATTACAAAAGTTAAATCAAATAATTTTAAAAAGCAAAGCGAATATACATATAATGTTCCTTTATTTGTTGATAGCGATGGGAATAGTGATTATAATTTATATGTGAGTTTTCCAGAGAAAAAACAATATATATTATCTACTATTTCTTGGATTTTATTATTATCGGCTTTATTTATATTTATAATAATTTTGGCTTTTGCTAGTGCATTATATCAGTTAATAAGACAAAAACAAATTTCAAAAATTAAAACAGATTTTATTAATAATATGACCCATGAATTTAAAACACCGATTGCTACTATTAATTTGGCTGTTGATTCTATTAAAAACCCTAAAATTATAGGTGATAAAGAAAAGGTTATACGTTATGCTGAAATGATTCGTCAAGAAAATAAGCGAATGCATGCACAAGTTGAAAATGTTTTAAGGATCTCAAAACTAGAAAAAAATCAATTGGATTTTAGTAAAGATGTTATTGATTTACACGATATAATTGATAAAGCTATAAATCATGTTGATTTGATTATTTCAGATAAAAAAGGATATATTAAAACGCATTTACATGCTGAATTAAGTGAAATATTGGGAAATGATTTTCATTTTACAAACGTGATAACTAATATATTAGATAATGCAATTAAATATTGTGATGAAACTCCAAAAATTGATGTATATACCGAAAATGCTGGAAATAATATTATAATAAAGATAAAAGATCAAGGAATTGGAATGACAAAAAATGTACAAAAAAAAATATTTGACAAATTTTATAGAGAGCACACTGGCAATATTCATAAAGTAAAAGGTCATGGACTTGGACTTTCCTACGTTAAAAGCGTAACCGAGCAACATCAAGGTAAAATTTATGTGGAAAGCGAAAAGGGCAATGGCAGTACTTTTATAATTAAATTACCATTAATTTAAATTACTTATTATGGCAAATAAAAAAATATTACTTGTAGAGGATGACCCTAATTTTGGGACTGTTTTAAAAGATTATTTAGCATTGAATGATTATGATGTTACGCTTGCTAAAGATGGACTTGATGGGCTAATAACATTTAAAAATGAAGATTTTGATATTTGTATTTTAGATGTAATGATGCCTAAGAAAGATGGGTTTACTTTAGCAAAAGATATTAGAACTGTTAATAAAGAAATTCCAATAATTTTTCTTACTGCAAAATCAATGAAAGAAGATATTTTAAAAGGATATCAAGTTGGTGCAGATGATTATTTGAATAAACCTTTTGATTCAGAAGTTTTGTTATATAAAATTAAGGCAATTTTGCAGCGTAAAAAAACTGATGAAATAACAGATGATAACCAATTTGAATTTAAAATTGGAAACTTTCATTTAAATTCGAAATTACGTCAATTGTCTTATCAAGGAGAAGAACCAAGAAAATTATCACCTAAAGAAAATAAGTTATTAAAACTCTTGGCTTTATATAAAAATGACTTGCTACCGAGAGAATTAGCATTAACCAAAATTTGGAGAGATGATAATTATTTCACATCAAGAAGCATGGATGTATATATTGCTAAATTGCGTAAATACTTAAAACCTGACGAAAAAGTAGAAATTATAAATATACATGGCGAAGGTTTTAGATTGGTTGAAGAGTAATAAGAAAGATAAATATAAATAGAATTAACAGGCTCTTATTTTAGAGCCTGTATTATTTAGTATTTTTGATAGATTTAAAAAATGCAGTTATTTTTGTAAAAGTATCAATTGCATTTATTCCTTCCCAACCATGGCCTTCATTTGGATATAATGTATATTCATGTTGCACGTTAAATTCAATTAATTTATTTTTTAATCCTTCCCCTTGGCTTACTGGAATTAAAGGGTCTTTTCCTCCATAAAATAATAAAGTTGGAGTAGAATTTTCATTTACATGGAATATTGGACTTGCATCAGCGTATAAATCAGGGTTATTTTGAAAAGTATCTCCTAAAAATGTAGTAGCTAATAATTCTAATTCAGTATTTCCAGAATTAATATAAGCTTCATCTGTAAAATTAGTTGGACCAACAATTGAGCATACGGCTTTTATATTATTATTTATATTTTTTGTATAAGAAAATAATAATGATAAATGAGCACCAGCACTAACTCCTAAAAAATAGTAATCATTTGAAATTTGATATTCTACACTTTTATTCTTGAGTTCAATTAAAAGTTGTACAATATCATTTATTTGTGTTGGGTGTTTGTTTTCAGTTAAAGTAAGAAGTTGGTAATTGATATTAGCAATTGCAAATTCAGGCATTGAAATTTTAATATTACTTGCAAACAAATCCATATCACTCTTATCTCCACCAATCCATGAACCACCATGTACAAGGATGATCACAGGTGTGTTTATATTTCTATTAGCAGGTAAGTGTAGATCAAAATTTTGCTCCGTATCAGAGCCATAGGTTAAATCAAAATAAGAAATTTCTTCTAGGGATTCAACAATAATCTCATTTTCTGTTGAGCATGAAAAAGTAAAAAGTAATCCTAAGATCAGTAAACTGAAATAAATAATTCTATTGAGCATATTATATAAAATATTGGAACATTTATATTGTTTATTAAAATATAAATGTAAATTTAAAAATGTAATTAAAATTTTATGTCACAATATATTAAAATTTATAATAAAAATCCTAATTCTAAAGAAATTGAAAAGGCAGTAAACGTATTAAAAAATGGTGGTTTGATAATTTATCCGACTGATACAGTTTATGGTTTGGGATGTGATATATCTAATAATAAGGCACTTGAAAGAATAGCGAGATTGAAAGGAGTTAAATTGGATAAAGCCAATTTTTCTTTCATTTGTTATAATTTGAGTAATTTATCACAATATGTAAAGCAAATTGATACACCAACCTATAAGATACTTAAAAGAGCTTTACCAGGTGCGTATACTTTTATTTTAAATGGTAATAATAACTTACCTAAAGTTTTTAAAAAGAAAAAAACAGTAGGAATAAGAATACCAAATAATAACATAGTTCGTGAAATAGTAAAAGAATTAGGAAACCCTATTGTATCAACTTCTATTCGTGATGATGATGATGTAATTGAATATACTACTGATCCAGAATTAATCTATGAAAAGTGGAAAGATAAAGTTGATTTGGTTATTGATGGTGGTTATGGTGATAATCAAGCTTCAACTGTTATTGACTTATCTAAAGATGATATACAAATTATTAGAGAAGGTAAGGGAGATATTGATATTATATAATTACCCCTCTTTTTGTAATTCTAAATAATTCCTTTTCAATTTTTTAAGTAAATATCCATATATAATTCTATAAAAACCCCAAAATAAAAATAGTACGAAAGCGAAAATTAACAAAGCAATGATCCATACAGTCATCATATTAGTGCTATTTGGTAATTTGTTTATAAATTCATCAGAATTGAATACCATATAAAAAATATGAATTCCAATAATAGCTGCCATACTAATATTGTAATAAATATAATTTTTAACAGTTTTTCTTGTTTTTAAAATATTGTGTAACAAGTCTTTAATACTGCATTCAGCAGAAATATTTTTATAATTTTTATAGAAAAAATAGATAAAACCAATTATAACTAGTATGTGAATTACTGTGTAAATTATAATGATATTAATTAAGTCATATTCTTCGTAAAATTTTAGTGAGGTATCATGATCAGTAAAAAAAATAATAATATTAGGCAAAACAAATTCTAATATACTTAAAATTAAAATCCATTTTACGATAGATGATGATCTTTTATGAACCATTTCATAAATATCATTTTCAGAGAATTTTATTGAAGATTCTCTTTGTTTTTTCCATACATTTTTAAATTCTTCTAAATGTTCCATATTTATGGATTTAAAATTTTTTTCAATTTTGTTTTGGTTCTATTCATTTTCACTCTTGCATTTACTTCACTAATACCTAATACTTTAGATATTTCTTTATAACTCTTATCTTCTAAATATAATAAAGCCAAAGCTTTTTCAATATCGTTTAAACTTTGAATAGCTTTGTATAAAAGTTTTAGTTGATTGTCATGTGTATCATCATAATCTTGATATTCTAATTCTTTTAAATTATCATAAATAGGTGAAGTTTCAACTTTTTGTTTTGATTTTCTGTAAAGAGAAATAGCAGTATTGAAAGCAACACGATACATCCATGTGCTAAATTTTGAATCCCCTCTAAATTTTGGATAAGCTTTCCAAAGTTGGATTGTTATTTCCTGAAATAGATCTTTATGAGCAGCTTCACTATTTGTATATGATCTACAAACTTTGTGAATGATGCCTTGATTTTTTTCTAATTCTGAAACAAATTTCTTTTCCAGTTCTTTTGTCACTTAGTAGCTGATTTAATTATAAGTAGTAAATTTATATGAATTGTTACAATCAAATATACAAATCAAATCTAAATACAAAATAAATGATAATTTAAATAAAAATATTAAATCAACATTTCATCCTATTAAAACTACATTTCGGTAAGATTAAATTTCTAAAACCTTTAATATGTTACAATTTTGGACTATTAAAATTTATTAACCTTTAAATACAAAAATTATGTTGAGAATTGTAGTAATTATTATAATGTATGTTATCAGTTTTGTAAGTTATGCTCAAAACTCTAATGTTTCAGAAATTAATTCTGATAAAGAAAAAAATTATCAGGTAAATGTTATAATTAATAATATTATATCAAATAAGGGAAAAGTTTATTTTGCTTTATATGATTCTAAAGAAAACTTTTATCAAAAAAAACCTGTAAAATCAATAGTTTCAGAAATTAATAATGGCGTTTCGAAGGCTAGTTTTGATTTTTTAAATCCTAATACTTATGCCATTGTTTGTTTTCATGATGCAAATAATAATGGTAAATTAGATTTTGAAACTAATGGAATGCCTATTGAAGATTATGGCGTATCAAATAATGTTTTGAATTTTGGTCCACC
>DAOVTC010000158.1 GCA_030633285.1 Flavobacteriaceae bacterium | reverse complement strand
CAATTTTAAGTCGTGGTTTGGATTTTCTTTTATAGTGTAGTTTTTTATGTAATCCTCCTAAATATAAAAACCCAGGTAAAAATCCTATAAAATGAACATCATAAATTGTTGAACTATGGTATTGAATTATTTTTTCTTTAGATATTTTTTTAGCTTTTGCCAACTCCTCTAAATCAATACCAAATTCATCATCATAACATATAGGAATTTTCCATAATTGATATGTTGTATTTATTTTCTGATCTTTTATTTCATAAATTTCTTTTATTTTCTTTACCATTGAAGAATATTTGATTTTTCCGGTATCAAAAAAAACAGTCAAAGAATTATATGCTGGTACAGTATCTAATACAAATTTCAATAAATCGGATTGTATTATACTTCTGAATAAGCCAATATTTTTTAAAATATCATTATCTATTTCTTGAGGCCATTCAATTAAAACGGCTATACTCCCAAAAGGCTTATATTTTAATTTATATTTATTCAATTTTTAATTAATTTGGACAAATTCTCTACAATTTCAATTACATTAGGATTATCTCCATGTACACAAATTGTATCAGCTTTAATTCTAATTTTTTTACCATTAATAGAAACAACAGAACCATTTTCAATCATTTGTTGGACTCTTTCATTAATTCTAGTCGGATTTTCAATTAATGCATCAGGTTCATCTCTTAAAACTAAAGATAAATCATCATTGTAAGACCTATCGGCAAAAGCCTCATAAAAATAAGGTACTCTGAATTCTCGAGCCTTACGTGCAATTAATGAATCATAAGGAACATATAAAATTAATTTTTCATCAAAAAACTGCACTGCTTCAATTACTGCCATGGCAACATCATTAAATTTTGCAGCCATAGTATACAATGCTCCATGTGGTTTTACATGATGTAATTTAAGACCTTCCTTTTTAGCAATTTCATTTAAAGCTGCAATTTGATTGATAATTTGAGATTTTAATGTGCTTTTTGGTAAGAACATTTCCTTTCTACCAAAATTCTCTCTGTCAGAAAATGATGGGTGAGCACCAATTTTAACTCTGTGTTTTTTAGCTAAAAGAACTGTTGATTTCATCGTGTTTCTATTACCTGCATGTACGCCACAAGCTATATTACATGAACTAATATATGGCATTATTTTTTCATCATTACTTATACCTTCTCCTAAATCACAGTTGATATCCATATCTCTTATTTTAAAGTGTTGATATTACTTTCCAAATACTTTTTACTCCTAAAAAAATCGTAACTCCTAAGATAATCAATCCTAAAATATTTTGAGTCATATTATTTGAATATTTACCCAAAACATCCTTTTTATTCATTATCCAAAGTAAAAATCCTGTAATTATAGGTAATAAAATTCCATTAGCTATTTGTGCAAATTTGATGATTTCAATAGGGTTTATATTTAGTGAAGAAAACAAAACACCCAAAAACAAAATAAACATCCAAACAGCTCGAAATTTTTTAGATTTTAGCCCATTTTTCCATCCTAAAACACCTTTTGCAACATAAGCAGCTGCTAAAGGAGCAGTAATTGCAGAAGTAATTCCGGCAGCAAATAACCCAATAGCCATAAAATATTTTGCAAAATTACCATATAGAGGCACTAAACCTTCAGCTAAATCAATCGCATTATTTATTGAAGTTAAATTTGATGATGCAGCTGATATTATAATTGCCATAGATACAATTCCTCCAACTATTACTGCAATAAAAGTATCTTTTCGAGCTAAAGGCAAATCCTCTTTATGATGCCATTTTTCTTTAACTAATGAAGCGTGTAAGAATAAGTTATACGGTACAACAGTAGTACCGATTAAACCAATAACAGTCAACAAACTGTCTTTTGGCAATTTAGGAATAAATGCTCCTTTGATAATTGCTAAAACATCCGGTTTTGTAATTACAGCTGTAATTACAAATGACAAACTCATCAATATTACCAAAGTAACTAAACTGCGTTCTAATATTTTATAATTACCAATATACAGTAAAATAAAAGCTAAAAAACCTATAATTAAACTTAGATAATTAAAAGTATAATTCCCAATTTCTAAACTAGTGTTTGGTAATAAACTAGCCAAACCCAATACACCTCCGCTAATATTTCCTGCCTCATAAGCTGCATTACCAATCACAATGGCAGACATAACCAAAACTGCTGCTAAAACCTTAAAAAACGGATTGTTTATTTCATTTCGCAATACTTCCGATAAACTTTTTTGAGTCACAATTCCTAATCTGGCTGACATTTCTTGCAAGACAATGGTAGCAATGATGGATAATAACATTGCCCAAAGTAAATTATAACCAAAATTAACACCCGCAATACTACAAAGAGTTACGGTTCCCGGGCCAATAAAAGCAGCAGCAATTAAAGTTGCAGGTCCTATATTTTGAAACCAATTTTTCACTTGTTTAAATTTTTATAATTGTTTATAAATAAGTTAATTAAAAAATTAATAACGCGTGCAACCGCTTCACTCTCTCATAAAAAATTTAATCATTCCCTTATGAGAATTAATTGATAAAATTTATTCATGTTCGTTTCATTAATTATTAACCGAGTTTAAAGCATAAATTGCGAAAGATCCTAACCAATGACCTCCTTCATAATTATCATCAACTATACTTGGTAAGGAATAATTAATATGTTTAATAGCTATTTTTTTTAGATGAACATATTCAGAGTATTTATTAGCAATTTGGTTTAAACACCATGCACGACTAAAATTAACGCCATCTAAATGAACTAGTTTTCCATCAGTTCTATCAGACACAATTCCAGGTGCTAACTCAAAATCTTTATTTGATAGTTTTGGCAAAAATTTGTTTAACCAATTTTTATAATCCTCTTCTGGTAAAACTCTCAACATCAAGGCTGCTTCTTCCAAACAAGGTGACAAAAAATCATAGCCGCCCGGCTCCCATGAAATCGGACATGACATATCGGTAAAATAAAAATCTATTGCTCGCTGTTCAATCAATATCTTTAAGTTTTCATTTTTAACTGCATAGGCATAATCCCAAGCAAAAGAAAAGCCAAATGCAGTATTTGGATGTTCACCAACACGAATTGGATAGTTCAATTTTGGCAAGAACTCTAAATATCTCACTACAATTAAATCGGTTAATGGCTGTAAATTATTTTCTAATTCTCTTGCCAGAGGGTCATTCCATGTATGTAATTCCTCTGCCAACTTCAACAACCAAGCCCAACCATAAGTTCTTTCGTAGATTTTATTGTGTTTTCCATTAAAATATGCCAGTTCATTTGCTATATTTTCTTTAGAAATATTTTGTGTTAATTTCTCTCTAATTTGAGCTGCATTATCAATTTTTGGGAATTGCTTTAATAAACTAACCAAAGACCAATGTCCATGTACTGAAGAATGCCAATCAAAACAACCGTAAAATGCTGGATGTAAAACCTTCGGGGCTTTTAAATCTTCTTCACCACCTAAAGTTTGTCCTAATTTATTAGGATATTCTGT
>DAOVTC010000016.1 GCA_030633285.1 Flavobacteriaceae bacterium | reverse complement strand
ATCTTTTATTTAAATATTTATTTTTTATGTCAAAATGGATTTTTATGACGATAAAAATACAAAAAGAATGCTTCTTTTTTTAGATAATTGACTTAATTACATATCAATTTTTATTTTTTATGTAAATAGAGTAATCCAAAATCAAAAGGTGTCCACAAACATGCTTTTATATTACTATCTTTTAATCCGGAGTTTACCCAACTATTACAAGTTTTAAAACAAGAAAAACTTCCTAAAGCTTCGTAAAAATCATCATTATTTGCATAGCCTTTGTTGTTCAATATTTCTTTTTTGTCAAGTGGATTTAAATAAAATGTTTTGTAGATATACTGATTGATTTTATACAGTTGATTTTTATTTACTTTTATTTCTACCCAGTCATCAGAAGTTGTTGAATATCTTGTTAAATGAATTAAAGAAGAACTATTTATAAATAATGCTTTAAAAGCGTTATTAAAAGTTAAATCGCTCCAGGTTGGTGTATTTAAATAAAAATTTTTATCTCCCCAACCAAATGAAAAATAGTTATCATTTTTAAAATATCTTAAACCATTTAAAAGTTTTGAGTCTAATTGATTTTTAGGTATAATAATGCTTAAATGTACCCCATTTGAATTCAAATAAATAGATTTATTTTTTTCTGTGTCTATGTCTTCATTATTTACCGGAATAAAAGTCAAAATCAATGACACAAATAAATATACAACAGGAATTAAAAAAAGTGTAATAATCCATTTTAATATTTTTTTTACCCCTTTCATTTTAAATTACCAACTTATTTTCTATTGAATCATTTATTTGAATTGTTTATGATACTAATTATTGATTGTCTTTCTCTGTTGATTTCCAGTTTTGTAACATCTGGGCGAGAGTAGTGTCCTGCAACATCAAAATTTTGTCGTTCTTCCAATATTCGATTAAAATCTATTGTAGTAATAATTAATTCCTCTTTTCCTATATTAGGTTCTATTATCCATTCGCCATCAGGTCCGGCAACACATGATCCTCCATTAGCTAAAACTTTTGGGGCATTTTTTAAGATTTTATTTAAGTGAGGCGTGTCTTTTGGAAAATCTTCACTTTTCATAAATCCAGAAACTGAAACCACAAATGATCTGGATTCTTTAGCAATAAATCTAGTAATATCATTAGTATTATACTCTGAACCTGGCCACACAGCAATATGTAAATTCTCTCCTAAACCATAAAGTGCTGTTCTTGTTAAAGGCATCCAATTTTCCCAACAATTCAAACCACCAATACAAAATTGTTTTAGGTTATGTACTCGTAAGCCATTACCGTCACCGGGTGACCAAGTCAAACGTTCTTCATAAGTAGGTTGTAGTTTTCGGTGAATAGATTTAATTTCTCCTTTTTGATTAATATAGACCAAGGAACAATATAGGCTGTGACCACCACGATCTTTAGCACGTTCAACAAGACCAAGATAAATTGCTATGTTGTATTCTTTTGCTATTTCGCAAATTTCATCAAGTTCACCGGCTTCAATTTGTATTGAATTCCTAATATAATGTGCGTGAATTTCTTTTTGAACAGAGGAGTTAAATTCTGAACCATTTGTTAAAGACAACCAGAAAGGATATCCGGGTAAAATACTTTCCCCAAAAACAACGAGTTCACATTTTTTTATACCAGCTTGAGTAATGTATTTTTTTATTTTTTCAATAGTTTTTTTCTTATTTAACCAAACTGGTGAAATTTGGGCTAAACCTAGTTTTAAAGTACTTTTATTATTCATATTTTCTTTATGTTGGGTAGTTTATTATAAAAAACAGAATATATTTTTTACGTAAATATAAATCTATGAAGTGTCAAATTACAAAATTATAATTGCTTTTTTTCATTACTTTTATACAAAATATTTTTTGTGCAAAATCAAAATTCTTTTCAAGTATATAATGCCTCAGCAGGTAGTGGGAAAACTTTTACTTTGGTTAAGGAATATTTAAAAATATTATTGCAAAGTAATAATCAATTTTTGTATCAAAATATTCTTGCTATTACATTTACCAATAAGGCTGCTGGTGAAATGAAAGATAGAGTCTTAATAGGTTTGCTTGATTTTTCAAAAGGTGATTCATCAAATGACATGTTTCAGTCAATAGTTAAGGAAACTGGACTTGATGTTGAAATTATACAACAAAGATCTAAAAAAATATTACAAAGTATTTTACAAAACTATTCATCTTTTCATATCAAAACTATTGATAGTTTTACTAATAAATTAATCAAATCTTTTGCTTTTGATTTAGGCTTACCTTTAGATTTTGAAGTTGAATTAGATCCACAATCTATCTTAGAAGAAACGGTAGATGTTATTATTTCAAAAATTGGGATTGATAAAGAGTTAAGCAATGTTTTAGTTGAATTTGCAAAGCGAAAAACATTGGAAGATAAATCATGGGATGTTTCTAGAGAGTTAAATGAAATTTCAAAGTTATTATTAAATGAAAATGATGCCAATGAAATTCAAAAATTAGAAAGCAAAACCATTTCAGGTTTTAAAGCCTTAGAAAAAAAACTCAGGCAAAAACAAAAACATACTGAAAAACAATTTACCAAAATTGGTGAAAAAGGATTGGAAATTATTGATAATCTGGATATTGAATATAAAGATTTTTATTACAGTCAGTTTCCTAAGTTTTTTCAAAATTTAATTAAGGATATTTCAAAAATCAATTTTGATACAGAAAAAGGATTAGGGAAAAGTATTGAGATACAATTATTTTACACAAAAGGGAAACATGAAGATATAAAGTTAAAAATTGATAGTGTTGTTGGTTTACTTTTAAATCTTTATGACGAGTCTAAAAATATATTTTCGATGTATTATTTAAATAAACTCATCTTAAAAAACCTCATTCCTTTAGCTATTACAAATTCGATTAGCAAAGTTTTGGAAGAGATTAAAACAGAAAATAATATCAGATTAAATTCTGAATTCAATCAAATAATTAGTAAACATTTACGCGAACAGCCTGCGGCATTTATATATGAAAAAATTGGTGAAAAATACAAGCACTTTTTTATTGATGAAATGCAGGATACTTCGGTTTTACAATGGCAAAATTTAATTCCTTTAATTGATAATGCTTTGTCAGAAGAAAATTCAAGTTTGCTTTTGGTTGGAGATGCAAAACAAGCTATTTACCGATGGCGTGGAGGTAAAGCCGAACAATTCATTGATTTAGCGACTGAGGGCAACGCTATTGTCAACAACCCATTTCAAGTAAAAAAGAGATTAGAAAATTTAGATACAAATTATCGAAGTTATTCTGAAATAGTTAATTTCAATAATCAATTTTTTACCCATATTTCTAACTATTTTCAAAATGTAGCCTATCAAAATTTATATAAAATTGGAAACAACCAAAAATCTTACAAAAAAGAAGGAGGTTTTGTACAATTAAATTTTATTGAAGAGTGTAAAAACAAAGAAGAAAGAGATCAAATATTTCCTGAAAAAGTATATGAGACAATACTTAGTTTAGAAAACGAATTTGAAAAGAATGAAATATGTATTTTGGTTAGAAAAAAAGATCAAGGTATAGTTATTGCAAATTATCTTTCTGAAAAAGGAATTCAAATTGTTAGTTCAGAAACTTTGTATATTAAAAATAATAATAAAATTTATTTCATTATAAATCTATTGAAATATTTAAGCAATAAAAACAATGATGAGTCTAAAGCTGATATTTTGTACTTTTTGCACAATCACCTTAAAATTCAAAGTGATAAACATGAATTTATTAGTGATTTAGTTTATCTTGATGACTCCAGTTTCTTTAAATCTTTAGAAAAGTACCGGATATTTTATAGTTCACAAATTTTTAATCAAAGTCCGTTTTATGAAAGTATAGAAGGCATCATTAGAAGTTTTAAATTGACTCAAGAATCGGATGCTTATTTACAGTTTTTTTTAGATTTTGTTTATGAATTCATACAACGAAAATCACAAAATAATATTGAATTTTTAGAGTATTGGGAACAAAAAAATGAAAAGTTAAGTATAGTTGCATCCAATAATAAAGATGCTGTTCAAATTATGACAATCCATAAGTCAAAAGGGTTAGAATTTCCTGTAGTTATTTTCCCTTATGATCTAGATATTTATTATCAGAATAATCCAAAAACTTGGTATGATAATTTAGATAAAGAAGTGTATAATGATTTTGAAAGTATATTGATTAATTCATCTTCAGCTATTGAAAACACTGGTGAGTATGGAAAAAATATTTTTTCTCATCAGCAGGAAGAATCAGAGCTAGATAATTTTAATTTATTATATGTAACATTCACTCGTGCAAAAGAACAATTATATATTATTTCTGAAAACAGAAAAGCAAAAGATAAACTCAAATTATATTCTCACTTTTTTATTGATTTTTTAAATAAGTTAGGATTGTGGGAAGAAGAAAAATTTATTTATAAATTTGGAAATAATATACGATTATCAAATAAAAATGATGATGATTTAAATGTTGAAATTCAAAAAGATTTTATTAGTAGTTCATGGCAAGATCATCAAATAAATATAGTTGCCCGTTCAAATTTACTTTGGGATACAGATAGAGGAGATGCTATACTATTTGGCAATGTAATTCATGAGTTAATGGCTAAAATAATTTTTGAAAAAGATGTTAAAATTGCTGTAAATCAATTTGTTAATATGGGAATGATTGAAAAAAACAAACAAGAAGAAATTGAAAAATTGATTTATAAAATAGTAAATCACCAACAGTTAGAAACTTATTATAAAACAGATAAAATTATTTTTACAGAAAGAGAGATATTAACTGATGATAAACAAATTTTAATTCCAGACAGGTTGGTTTTTGATAAAGAAAATAACGTAACAATAATTGATTATAAAACCGGTAAACCCGAAAACAAACACCACCAACAGATAGAAGGTTATGGTAGTGCTTTAAAAAAAATGAACTTTACTGTTTTTGAAAAAATATTAGTTTATATTGATGAAGAAATTTTAGTTGTAAAAGTTTAAATATATTATAGATGAACACTATTGACATTATTATTGCATGTATTTTACTTTTTGGTTTGGTAAAAGGATATTTAAAAGGGTTATTTGTTGAGATAACTTCATTGGTTGGTTTGGTTCTTGGAGTTTATGGAGCCATACACTTTTCTTATTTTTTAGCAAATATTTTAAAGAGTAAAATGAGTTGGGATCCATCAATGATTCAACTAGTTTCTTTTGCAGGTACTTTTTTAATTATAGTTATTGCTTTAACAATGATGGGTAAAATGTTAACCAAAATTGCGGAAACAGCTTCTTTAGGGTTTTTTAATAAAATATTAGGAGCTTTGTTTGGGGTTTTAAAATATGGATTGATAGTAAGTGTGTTACTTATTGTTTTTAGTCAATTCAATAAAACTTTAAAATTTATGGATCAATCAAAAACTGAACAATCTATACTTTATGAACCAGTTAAAAATTTAGCATCAACTATTTTTCCTAAATTGGTAAAGGTTGTTGAAGTCAAAAATGAATAATAATTGCTATTTTTGTGTTGCAAATTAAAAATTATGTCGGCAGTTAATAAAGAATACAAAAGAATTACAACTAAGTCGCTGGTTGAAATGAAAACCAACGGTGAGAAAATATCAATGCTTACTGCCTATGATTATACAATGGCTAAAATTGTAGACCGTGCAGGAATTGATATTATTTTGGTTGGAGATTCGGCATCAAATGTAATGGCGGGTCACGAAACGACTTTACCTATAACTTTAGATCAAATGATTTATCATGCTTCTTCGGTAGTAAGGGGTATTGAAAGATGTTTAGTTGTTGTTGATTTACCATTTGGTTCTTATCAAGGCAATTCACGAAAAGCATTAGACACCGCAATTCGAATTATGAAAGAATCTGGAGGTCATTCCGTAAAAATGGAAGGTGGCGAAGAAATTGCAGAATCAATTTCAAGAGTTTTAACAGCGGGAATTCCAGTTATGGGACATTTAGGTTTAACTCCACAATCTATATATAAATTTGGCACCTATACAGTAAGAGCTAAAGAAGAAGAAGAAGCAGAAAAATTAAAAAAAGATGCTAAATTATTAGAAGAACTAGGGTGCTTTGCTTTAGTTTTAGAAAAAGTACCTTCTAAATTAGCTAAGGAAGTAGCAGAAAGCTTAACAATACCAGTAATTGGCATTGGTGCAGGAGGAGGAGTTGACGGTCAAGTATTGGTTACTCATGACATGTTGGGTATGACACATGAATTTAATCCTAGATTTTTAAGAAGATATTTAGATTTATATGTAGAAATGGGAGATGCTTTTAAACAATATATCTCTGATGTTAAAACCAGAGATTTTCCAAATAAAGATGAACAATATTAAAAGCCGAGTTTTACTCGGTTTTTTTATTCAGTTATATAAAAAATACAACCCTTTAATTTAACCAAATTTTAACAAGAAAAAACCAATCTATCCATTAGATTTGCTGCTCTTGTAGATTTTTATAATAAATACAATTTTTAAAAAATAAATGGATACACAAAACACAAATATTGATATAAGAGCTATCAATGAAAAAATTGAAAAAGAAAGCGCTTTTATTGACTTGTTATTACTTGAAATGAACAAGGTAATTGTTGGGCAAAAGCATATGCTTGAAAGACTGCTTATAGGTTTATTAGGGAATGGGCATATTTTATTAGAAGGTGTTCCTGGTTTAGCTAAAACCCTAGCAATAAATACTTTATCTAAAGCTGTAAAAGCATCTTTTAGCCGTGTTCAGTTTACACCAGATTTATTACCTGCCGATGTAATAGGTACCATGATTTACAATATGAAAGAGAATGATTTCTCAATAAAAAAAGGACCGATTTTTGCAAATTTTGTTCTTGCAGATGAGATTAATCGTGCACCGGCTAAAGTACAGTCAGCTCTATTAGAAGCAATGCAAGAACACCAAGTAACTATTGGTGATACAACTTTTAAATTACCTGAACCGTTTTTAGTAATGGCAACACAAAACCCTATTGAGCAGGAAGGAACGTATCCTTTACCTGAAGCTCAAGTAGACCGTTTTATGTTAAAAACAGTTATTGATTATCCAAAACTAGATGATGAACAAGCAATTATGCGTCAAAACTTAAAAGGTGGTTTTGATACTGTTAATCAAGTGGTATCTATTGAACAAATTTTAAAAGCTCGTGAGTCGGTAAAAGAGGTTTATATGGATGAAAAAATTGAAAAATATATTTTAGATATTGTATTTGCAACTCGTTATCCAGAAAATTATCGATTACCAGATTTAAAACCTTTAATAAGTTTTGGTGCATCACCAAGGGGAAGTATTAATTTGGCAATGGCATCAAAATGCTATGCTTTTATTAAACGAAGAGGGTATGTGATACCTGAAGATGTAAGAGCCGTAGTACATGATGTTCTTAGGCATAGAATAGGTATTACTTATGAAGCTGAAGCAGAAAATGTTACTTCAGAAGATATTATCAATAAAATTGTAAATGAAGTAGAAGTACCTTAAAACAAGGAAAAAGTTAAAAGTTAAAAGTAAAAGTGAAGCCAATTTCACTATAAATTACTTTATCCTTTTTTACTTTATCCTTTTTACTTGAAAATGGATACCAAAGAAATACTCAAAAAAGTTCGTAAAATTGAGATCAAGACAAGGCGTTTGTCTGATCATATATTCTCTGGCGAATACCACAGTTCGTTTAAGGGACGAGGCATGACTTTTTCAGAAGTACGTCAGTATCAATTTGGTGATGATATTCGCTCTATTGATTGGAATGTAACTGCTCGCTATCACGAACCATTTGTTAAAGTTTTTGAAGAAGAACGCGAATTAACCATGATGTTGATGGTTGATATCAGCGCTTCAGAGTCTTTTGGAACCACCATTCAATTTAAACGTGATATGATTACCGAAATTAGTGCAACATTAGCATTTTCGGCAATTCAAAATAATGACAAAGTTGGATTACTATTATTTTCAGATGAAATAGAACTTTTTATTCCTCCCAAAAAAGGGAAAACACATGTTTTAAGAATAATTAGAGAATTGATAGAATTTCATCCTAAAAGTAAAAAAACCAATATAACTCATGCTTTACGTTACTTGTCAAATGTGATGAAAAAGAAAGCAATAGTTTTTATTCTTTCTGATTTCATGGATGACAATTACAATAATTCACTTAAAATTGTTGGTAAAAAGCATGATGTTACGGGTATTAGAGTATATGATAAATGTGAAACGGAAATTCCAAAACTAGGAATGGTTCCAATGCAAGATGCTGAAAGCGGAAAAATTATTTTGGTAAATACCAATTCAAAAACTGTTCGAAATAATTACAAAGCCAATTATTTAAAAACAGTTGATTATTTTGAAACAACCTTTAAAAAAAGTGGCTCAGGAACAATAAATACACGTATTGATGAGAGTTATGTAAAAAAATTGCTTGGATATTTTAAACGAAGAAATTAAAAAATGAAAAATATTTTTTATTTGCAAAACTTTAAAAATAGAATTGTTGATTCTATTTGGCTGAGGTATGCTATTAAGTTTTTTCGATTTAATTTATTTATATCTGTATTTTTATTTGGGTTTATTGGATTTGCCCAAGTTAGTACCAAAATAGATACTACTAAAATACGAATAGGTGAACAAATCAATTATCAAATAATTGTTAATGAAACTGATGATGTTCAATTTCCAAAACTACATTTAGATGCCTTAAAAAGAATTGAAGTAGTTGAATCATTTAAGATTGATTCACTTAAAAACAGGTTGATTAAAAAATATGCATTGACTAGTTTTGATAGTGGAAGATATGTATTACCACAGCAAACAGTATTTATTAAAAATAAAATGTTTTTAACCGATTCGGTTATTATTGATGTGGCAACAGTAGCTGTTGATACAATCAAACAGCCAATGTATCATATAAAAAATATTAAAAATGAACCTTATACTTTTAGAGATTTTATAACTTATTTTTGGTGGCTGATTCTTTTGTTAGTCGTAATTGCTGTGATTTTATATTTTGTACTTAGAGATAAACCAACACATGAAGAACAATTAGCTAAATTACCACCATTCGATTTGGCAAAACAGCGTTTAAAAGAATTAGATAACAAACAACTTTGGCAACATAATAAAGTGAAGCTGTATTATGTTGAACTTACAGATATTGTAAGATCTTTTATTGAACGAGAAATGAATATTCCGGCTTTAGAATCAACTACTGATGAATTGTTAGAAACCATAACAGATTTTAATAGCAGTAGTAATTTAAATATACCAAAAGAAACGATTATTAAATTACAAAAATTATTACAAGAGGCTGATTTAGTGAAATTTGCAAAATCTAAACCTTTATCAAATGAAATTGAAATTCATAGAAATGACGCCGAAGATATCATTGATATTTTGCATCCAAAAAACATAAAAGAAAATTCCGAAAAAGAAGATGATAAATAATTTAGAATATACAAATCCTGAATTTTTATGGTTGCTATTGGTAATTCCAATATTGGCGATTTGGTATTTTTTTATGCAAAAAAAAGATAGTGCAAATTTAAAAATAGCAAGTACAAAAGGTTTTGCACAACAAAGTTTGTTAGCTAAATTAAAACCGATACTCTACCTTTTACGTTTATTAGCAATCATATTGTTGATAGTAGCTCTAGCAAGACCTAGAATTGTAGAAGTAAGTAAAAAAACAAAAATCACAAGAGGTATTGATATTGTTATGGCAATTGATGTATCGGCAAGTATGTTAGCTAAAGATTTAAAACCAAACAGACTAGAAGCGTTAAAAACTGTTGCTATTAATTTTGTAAATAAACGCCCTAATGATCGAATTGGAATAGTTGTTTATGCAGGTGAAAGTTATACGCAAACCCCAATTACTAGTGATAAAAGTATAGTTAAAAATACGATTAGTAAAATAAAATGGGGGCAAATTAATGATGGTACCGCCATTGGTATGGGATTAGGTTCTGCAGTTAATAGATTAAAGGATAGTAAAGCTAAAAGTAAAGTTATTATTTTATTGACAGATGGAGTAAATAATTCTGGATTTATTGATCCAAAAACGGCTACAGAGTTAGCCAAAGAGCTTAATATTAAAGTATATACGATAGGATTAGGTACAAATGGAACAGCTTTATTTCCTGTAGCTAAAGATTTATTTGGAAAATTAATTTTTAGAAATGCTCCTGTTGAAATTGATGAAAAATTATTGCAATTTATTGCAAAAGAGACAGAAGGAAAATACTTTAGAGCAACTGATAATAAGAAATTAGAATCAATTTATAATGAGATAAATAAATTAGAAAAAACAGAAATAGAAGAGTTTAAATATTATAATTATCAAGAAAAATACCGTCTGTTTGTATTACTTGCAGGATTTTTAATACTGTTAGAAATGCTTTTACGATTTACAGTTTATAGAAGTTTTATTTAATTAGAGAGAAAATTTTTCCCTTTGGGGAATTAAAAGAGGTTTATGTATCAAATAGAAGAACCAAAATATTTTTATTTATTTATATCCATTGCAATTTTGGTTGTAATGTATTTATTGGTATCTATATGGAAAAGAAAGAAACAGCGTGAATTTGCAGAATTATCTTTATTGAAAAAATTGAGTCCTGAAACTTCTAAATTCAAATCTGTTTTAAAAATTACAATGGTTGTTATTGGATTAGCATTTTTAATTTTTGCTTTGGTAAACCCAAAAATGGGAACACAATTAAAAACCATCAAACGTCAAGGTGTTGATATAGTTTTTGCACTAGATGTTTCTAAAAGTATGTTGGCAGAAGATATTGCTCCTAATCGTTTAGAAAAATCAAAACAACTAATTACTAAAATTGTAGATAAATTGGGTAGCGATAGAGTTGGTATTATTATTTACGCAGGAAATGCTTATCCTTTATTGCCAATTACTACTGATCATGCCGCGGCTAAAATGTTTTTACAAAATGCGAATCCAGAAATGGTTTCTTCACAGGGAACTGCAATTAATGAAGCGTTAAAATTAGCGAAGACTTTTTATGATGATGATTCGCAAACCAATAGGTTTTTATTTATTATTTCTGATGGAGAAGACCATGAAAAAAATTCAAGTAAAATAGCAAAAGAAATTTTTGAAAATGAAGGAATTAGAACTTATACAATTGGTGTTGGCACAAATAAAGGAAAACCAATACCTATAAAAAGAAACTGGAAATTTATTGGCTATAAAAAAGATAATAAAGATGAAGTTGTTATAACGAAATTACATGTTGAAACCTTAAAACAAATTGCTAAAGAAGGAGGAGGAAAATATATTTATGGAAATAAAACCTCTAAAGCTACAGAATT
>DAOVTC010000075.1 GCA_030633285.1 Flavobacteriaceae bacterium | reverse complement strand
GATTCGACCTAGAGTTTGATGGAATGACCCTAGCTTTACAGATGGAAAGTGTTTTTTTGGCTCTTGCCGGATTTATTGGAGTTTATAATTGGATGTATGCCCGAAAGAATAATCTGACCTCTGATCAAATTAATAAAAATGAAGAACGAATAATTTTATTTCAAATTTTACCCGAACCTATTGCAGCTTTATTTTCCTTACCCTTTGCTTCTATAAGTCCTGCAGCATGGTCTATATCATTTTTGGTCATTATTCCTTTAGGATATGTTTTAAAAAAAATAGGTGTAAACAAAAATAATAAAATATCAGATAAAGAAAGTAATGACTGATTCAATCGAAACATCAAAATCAAAATTAATATTGGGAGGTATGATCTTAGTTGTGGGATTTATGAGCCCTTTATTAATACCTTTAGTTGTACACTCCGACTTATCTATTTCTTATAAAAGAATATTATCTGGATTACTGGCTTTTGGTATTCCTGAACTATTTATGATTGTTGCTGTTGCAGTTATGGGTAAACAAGGTTTTGAATTTTTAAAAAGTAAGGCACTAAATTATTTAAAGGTATTTGCACCTTCAGACATGGTGAGTTTAACCAGATATCGAATAGGCTTGGTTATGTTTAGTTTACCAATTATTATTGGAATTGCGCAACCTTATTTAGAGCTGTATCTACCATTTTTTAAAGAACTTCCTATATGGTGGACCATAAGCTCAGATATTTTGTTTGTTTCAAGCTTCTTTGTATTAGGAGGAGATTTTTGGGATAAATTAAGTGGATTATTTAAGCACAATGTCAAAGTCATTAAAGAAAAAGAGTAAAATTATTAAATGAAAATAGTATTAATTAAATCAAGTGTAAAAAAAGAATATAAATTAAAATTAAACAAAATGAAAAAAACACTATTTACAACTGCATTAATGTTCCTACTCATAACGGGGCTTTTTGCACAAAAAAACAAAAAACCAAATATTCTAGTTATCTGGGGTGATGATATTGGTTGGGGCAATATAAGTACTTACAACCACGGTATGATGGGCTACCAAACACCAAATATTGATAGAATAGCCAATGAAGGAGCCATGTTTACTGATTGGTATTCGCAGCAATCTTGTACTGCTGGTAGAGCTGCTTTTATATTAGGACAGCACCCTTTTAGAACAGGGTTATTGACTATTGGTATGCCTGGTGGGGAGCAAGGAATTAAAGCAAATCAACCAACAATTGCTGAATTATTGAAAAATCAAGGCTATACTTCAGGTCAATTTGGTAAAAACCATTTAGGAGATAGAGATGAAATGCTACCAACTAATCACGGTTTTGATGAGTTTTATGGAAACCTTTATCATCTAAATGCTGAAGAAGAGCCAGAAGGATACTATTACCCAAAAGATCCTGCATTCCATAAAGAGTTTGGTCCAAGAGGAGTTTTACATTCGTATGCCAATGGAAAAATTGAAGATACAGGACCATTAACTAAAGAGCGAATGAAAAATATTGATGAGGTATTTACAAATGCTGCCATTGATTTTATTGAACGTGCCCATAAAGCAGGAAAACCATTTTTTGTATGGTTAAGTGCAACTAGAATGCATGTTTGGACACATTTAAAAGAAGAAAGCGAAGGCGTTACTGGAATTGGACTTTACCCAGACGGTATGGTGGAGCACGATAAAGCTATTGGTGTAGTATTAGCTAAATTAGAAGAATTGGGTATTATTGACAATACCATTATTATGTATTCTACAGATAATGGCGCTGAAAAATTTACTTGGCCTGATGGCGGAACCACTCCTTTTAGAGGTGAAAAAGGGACTACTTGGGAAGGTGGTTTTAGAGCTCCTTGTGTTATACGTTGGCCTGGAGTTATTGAGCCAGGTACAAAATACAACGACATCTTTTCGCATGAAGATATGATGCCAACTTTATTAGCGGCAGCAGGTGTTCCTGATGTTAAAGAAAAATTGTTAACAGGTTATAAAGCTAATGGAAAAAATTTCAAAGTTCATTTGGATGGATACAATATGATGCCATTTTTTAAAGGGGAAGTTAACGAATCTCCAAGAAATGAAATATTCTTTTTTGATCAAGGTGGAAATTTAAATGCCGTTAGGTATAAAAACTGGAAACTGCACTTCACTTATATGGAAGGGGCTATAAACGAAGCATTTAGAAAAACTCCGGCTTGGCCTTTAGTAATAAATTTAAGAGCAGATCCATATGAGGTTTCTTGGGAATCTTCAATGTATACAAGATGGTATGCAGAAAATATGTGGTTATTTGTTCCCGCACAAACTTATGTAGGTGAATTTTTAGGTACATTTAAGGAATTCCCTCCTGTTGGCGGAAGTTCTTTAGGTATAGATGGTGTTATAAAAACGCTATCTTCTAAACCACAAAATTAAAACTGTTAATTGTATGAGCTTATTTGAAAAGAAATTCTTTTACAGATAAGCTCATCATTTATATCACAAAATGCATTGAATAAATCTCATGTTTATTCAATCAATGCCTAACAAAACCTTATCAATTATAAGATGAAAAAGTATAATCTTGTTTTAAGTCTAGTTTTTTTTATTTTGTTTCATAATAATTCTATTTCTCAAGAGACGAAACATAATGAATTGGTTGCAAATGAAAATGAACACTTTAAAAAGCACGCTATTTCTTTTGTAATTAGCCATACACATTTAAAAACAGGTGTAAAAGATAATTCGGGGGATAGCTATCTTGCTTTACCTTCATTTGCCATCAATTATAATTATAATTTTAACGAAAAATGGGCATTGGGCTGGCATAATGATGTTATTATTGAAGAATTTGTGGTAAGTGACAGTGGATCACATCAATCAGATGAAGTTTTTAAAAGTGATAATAATGAGGTTAAAACTATTGATAGAGACAAACCTGTTTCATCTGCAATAATGCTTACCTATAAACCATACAAACATTTGGCTTTATTGGCAGGAGGCGGAATGGAATTTTCTAAACACGAAGATTTTGCGGTTATAAGGATTGGTGTCGAGGCTCCATTTCATATTCCAAATAATTGGGAGATTTTTGGTTCATTTTTATTTGATATCAATATAAATGCATACAATAGTATAAGCTTTGGAATGGGAATAGCTAAATTATTTTAAGTTATAAAAAGTAAATCAATCATTTAAAAATAAAAGTATTAACCAGTAAAAATGTGCTAAAAAAATTACACGGTTATGCAAAGTTTTGTAAATATCAAACCTATGAAATATTCTAAAAAAAACTTACGCAAATTTATTTCAATTATAATAGTATCTATCATTCTAAATTCTTGTGGATCAACCAATACGTCACAAGGTGCTGCTACAGGTGCTTTTGTTGGCGGTATGGTTGATGGCTGGGAAGGCGCAGCAGTAGGCGCACTAATTGGTGGTGGTGTTGGTTTAATGGCTGATTCTGCCGAGGATAAAAAAATTAGGCAATATCAAAAAGAGAAAGAATTGGCGCTATTAGAAAAATCAACTGTCTCAGCCGATGAAAAAACTGCTTTTAGACCATCAAAAAGTAACAACTTGACAGGAAGTACCTGGAGAGTAATTAGTTTAGTAGATGATGAAACGAACGCAAAAGGTTTTGCCTCTATTGTACTTTCCTTTCAAACCAACACAAAAGTTACAACTTTAATTCTTTGGAAAGATGGGAAAAGTGAAACCTTTGGAGAAACTTATACAGTTGTTGGTGATGCTTTAATTTTTAGTGGTAAAGATTATGTTACCAATACCAAATATTCATTAGACGGAAATCGATTGGTTGTTGTTGCACCTACTTTTCAAGCTGTTTTAGAAGAAGTGGAATAAAGATTTTATTAATTAAAAATTGCATTTTTTCTTTAAATGAATTTATTTTTTTAATGATCATAATTTTTTTATAAAATACTCATATCTTAAAAAGGTGTATCCTAAGAAAAACAATCACTTACTTTCTTTTATATTGTTTATCGCTTTAGTGATTAATTCCAATGCACAATCTATAGATAAGAATTTTAAAAATACCAAACGGGATGCAAAACTTAACACTTTTGTACAAATAAAATTTGATTATGGGGGAATAATTCCTACAGTTAAAGAGAAGGGAATAGAAAAATATTTTGCCTTAGATCTGAGAGTTGCCTGGCAAAAAAAAGAGAATAGCGTTTATTCAACAATTTATAGGGCACCAAAATTTGGATTTGGTTTTTATTCTGCTTCATTTGATAATAACGCTTTTGGAGAGCCTAACGGTATGTATGGGTTTTTTGAAATTCCAATTGGTAACAAAAAGGAAAAATTAAACTGGATTTACAGTATTGGAGCAGGTTTGGCATTTAATTTCAATTATTTTGATCCGGAAAACAATCCTGCCAATGAGTTAATTGGATCAAGTAAGAATGTTTATATAGCTTTTTCTTTAGAAGGCAGGTATAATATTACGGAACATTGGGTTGCAGGGCTAGGTATCGGGTTCAAACATTTTTCAAATGGAAGAATTCATTTGCCAAACTCAGGGATTAACTTACTTCCTTTAACGGTGACCACTGAATATAATTTTGGAGAAAATTATACAGATATTCAAAAAGAAAAACTCACCAGGTTTATACCATTTAATATGCTTAATATTTATGGTGCAGCGGGAGTCAAAAAATTTGAATACGATGGAGCACGTTATTTTAAATCAACATTGAGTGTTAATGTATTGCGTCAATTTAGTTATAAATATCGTTATGGTTTAGGTTTTGATTTGTTTTATACAGCTGGGTCATTAGATCGTGTAAATGATGATAAAAATAATTTTAATAAGCAATTTAGTTATGGATTCGCAGGGCTTTTTGAATGGCTTGTTACGGAGAGGTTATATTTGCCTTTTAATTTTGGAATTCATTTAAATAAAAATGAAGAAAATTTTGAAGAGTTACTATATCAAAGAATCGGGCTAAGATATTTATTAGGTAAACAAAAAAAAATGATGATTGGCGTTGGATTGAAAACTACCGAATTTCATGCCGATTATGTTGAATGGGCCCTTGGATACACCTTTAAAAATGACAAGAATAACTATGAGTTACTGTTTTAATAAGAATTAAATTTTCCTATGAAAAAAATCATATTTATCTTTTTTTTAAGTTTTGGGTTATTCGTGTATTCACAAGAAGAGTCTTCGTTTTCTAATTTTGAGTATTTCGAAACCATGCAAAACAAACTAAATTTGAAATTTGAGTTAGATAATGATTTAGAAACTTTTGAAATTGATGTAAATAATTCTAAATATTCTGTAAAGCCAAATACAGGTTTAAGAATGTCGTTTGCAGTGAATCATAAATTTTTAAATTTAAGTTTGGGCTTTTCTCCAAATTTTTTAAAAGGAGACTCTGATCTAAAAGGAAATACAAATGTATTTAAATTAAATATGGATTTCTTCTTTTTAAAAAAATGGGCGCAAACATTTGAAGTATCTAGTATTGTGGGATATTATATTGAAGATGTTTCAGATTTTGATAGTTTTAATCTTCTTCCAAATACAGAATATATTATTTTACCTCATGCTAAAACAAGAGTTTACAGAGGTGTTACGAGCTATAATTTCAATAAAAATTATTCATTAAAAGCTGTATTAAATCAAAATGAAATACAAAGAAAAAGTGTTGGTAGTTTTATACCTAGTTATACTTATGAATATTTTAAAATGACAAATAATTCATTCTTCCAAAAAGTACAAAGTGTCAATTTTATTTTAAACACAGCATATTATTACACTTTTGTCATTAATAAAAAATGGTATTCAAATTTAAGTCTGTCCCCAGGATTAGGATATGGGTTTAATAAGATAACAACTGAGGGACTTGATGAAGATAAAATTAACTGGAGCGGCAAATTTATTTATAATATCAATTCACTCATTGGTTTGGGCTATAATTCAAATTCTTTTTTCGGTGGTATAACATTTAGTGCAGTTGCTACATCTTATGATGAT
>DAOVTC010000002.1 GCA_030633285.1 Flavobacteriaceae bacterium | reverse complement strand
TTCTACAGACGTAAATGTGAAACAATATTTTTATGATCCGATTGTTCAACGATTAGATGGTAATGAAGCCACTATAGATGAAATACTACAAGGAAATGTAGGAAAAGATATTGTAACACATATAGATTATGACGAGTTTGGTAGACAAGCCAAAGATTACCTTTCATATGCTGAAACTACAAATGATGGTTTATATAGAACCGATGCTTTATCCGGAACCAATAATTATTACGGTACACCAAAATACGATAATACCCAAAACCCGTACTCACAAAAACTATTTGAAAACTCACCTTTAAACAGAATATTAGAGCAAACAGCTCCAGGATCTGATTGGGAATTAGGAAGTATCTATGATACGAATAATCACTCAGACGGTCATACCATTAAGTTTACAAGTTCAACAAATACTTCTACAACAGAAGTAAGATTATATCAAGTCAATTTAGATGCTACTTATACACCAACATTAGACACATTAAATAGTGGATACTATGGCATTGGTGAATTGTATAAAAGCATCATAAAGGATGAAAATTGGAAATCCACTCAAACTAACCCAAAAGATCATACTACAGAAGAGTTTAAAGACAAACAAGGAAGAGTAGTTTTAAAAAGAACTTATAACGATAATGTAAAACATGACACCTATTATGTTTATGATGATTATGGAAATTTAACTTATGTGCTACCTCCTAAAATGGATGCAACAACAAATAGTATCAGTACCATAAATAATCAATTAGATGATCTGGGATATCAATACACTTATGACAATAGAAACCGATTGATAGAAAAGAAAATACCCGGTAAAGGAAAAGAATATATTTTATATAATAAAATTGATCAGCCAATCATAACTCAAGATGAAGTTCAAAGAAGTAAAACTACTAAAGAATGGTTATTTACTAAATATGATGTCTTTGGAAGAGTAGCTTATACAGGTTTAAGGCAATATAATATTGACGAGGATATTTATCGAGGAAATATAACAGCCACAACAACACCTGTAGCAGAAACAGCAAGAACAACGGCTACAACCATTGCAGGAACAATTATATATTACAACAAGGTATCTATACCAACAACAGTAGATAAAATTTATACGATCAACTATTATGATAACTATAATTTTCTAAACTCAGAAAGTATTACTGTCCCTTCTCAAACATCCCATGGAGAGGCAATCACAAGTAATACAAAAGGATTGACAACAGGTTCAAAGGTTAGGGTATTGGGAACTGATTATTGGATTACAACGGTTACTGCTTATGATGAACATAAAAGGCCTGTTTGGGTTTACTCTAAAAATGATTATTTAGGAACAGTAGATATTATAGAATCAAAACTTAAAGAAGATTCTGATGATATAAGAGGATTGGTTCATGAAACTAAAACTACCCATCAAAAATCAGGAACAGATATCGTAACGATTGATGAATTTACTTATGATCATACAGGAAGACTATTAAGTCAAAAACAAAAGATAAATAACCAATCCAAACAAATGATTGTTCAAAATAACTATGATGATCTGGGGCAATTGGTAAGTAAAAATGTTGGTGGAGAAGTAACAAAAATAAGATTACAAAATGTAGATTATAAATACAATATCAGAGGGTGGTTAAAACAGATCAATGATGTATATAATTTAGGAATAGATTTGTTTTCTTTTAAAATAAATTATAATGATACAGAAATTGGAACAAGAAGTAGTTTTACTCCATTATACAATGGAAATATAAGTGAAACTATCTGGAGAACAGCAAATGATATAACAGGAGGCCAAACCAGGGGTTATGCATATGAGTATGATGCTTTAAATAGGATTACCTATGCTGATTTGGGTATAAAAACAACTGCTAGTTATAGTCTAAGTTCAGGATTTGATTTAAGAGTAGATAGTTATGATAAAAACGGAAATATTGAAAGTTTATACAGAAATAGTGAATCTCCTGGTGATGCTATGGATGATATTAGATATACCTATGATTCTGGTAATAAATTACTAAAAGTTCAAGAATTAGCTACATCAAGTTTTAAAGATAATGGCTTTAAAGATGGTAATACTTCCGGAGATGATTATGATTATGATACTAATGGGAACATGACCAAAGATTTAAATAAAGGTATTACCTCTATTTCTTATAATCATTTAAACTTACCAGAAACAGTAACTATTAATAACAATCCAAATATTGGAATAATTTCGTACATTTACGATGCCACTGGAGTTAAATTACAAAAAACAGTAAATAACACTGGTGAAAGTTCTGTGACAATCACTGATTATATAGGTAATTTTGTGTATGAAAATAACATTCTGCAATTCTTTAACCAACCTGAAGGCTATGTGGAACCTGAAGATCCAACAGATTACTCCTTAGGTTTTAACTACATATACCAATATAAAGACCACTTAGGGAATATCAGACTATCCTACTCGGATGCAGATGGAAACGGGTCTATCAATGCTTCTACTGAAATTATTGAAGAGAAAAATTATTACCCTTTTGGATTGGTCCAGAAAGGTTATAACAATGTTGTAAATGGAACAGCGCATCCTTATGGGTATGCAGGAAAGGAAGAGCAAAATGAACTTGGTCTTGGATGGTTAGATATTACAGCTCGTAATTATGACCCTGCCATCGGACGTTGGATGAATTTAGACCCATTAGCGGAGCAGTATTACAGCTACTCATCATATAATTACACTTTAAATAATCCTATAAAGTTTAAGGATGAAGATGGGAATATTGTTAGAGACCCAGACGGTAATGTTGTATTTACATCAAGTGGAACTTCTTTTTCAGCAAAACCTGCGGTAAGCAAAGTTGTCGATGCAAGTGGTAATATAACATATACAGTAATTGAACGAACGTATGAACAAGGAAATATTTATGCTGATAATGGAACAGCTATTGATGCTTTTAGTTTAATGTCTGCTACACAAAGGACTGTAAAAACCGATAAAAATGGAAAGATACTAACAGATACCACTTCATCAGTAGATACCAGCAAATATGATTGTGAAGCTGATTGTCACGGAAAAACGTTTGGAGATAATAAAATATGGATTAATGACGACCAAGTACAAACGATATTAGATAATGATGATTATATGAATACTGGCTCTGAAAGTTTAGCAGGTATTGTTGTGTTTAAAGACAGTAATGGAAATATTGTACATTCAGGTGTGAGAAATTCTAATGGAACTTATGATGATAATGCAGGTTTCTTGAAAACTGAATATGGAAGAACTTTAGGAGAAGCTTCAAGAGGACTAACAGAAGGAGCTTTGGATGTTGCAAATGTCGGAAATGGATTTACAGGAAATGTTAACTTCTTTTTTAAAGCAGGTTCTGATAAAGTTTTACAGGATAAAAGGATAAATAATTTAGGTACAGAAAAAAATGGTGTAAGAAAAATAACTGACAAGAAAGATATAGCAGAATTTTTAAAAATATTAAGCGGTAATTAAAATTATGAAAACAATTATATTAATTTTTAATGTAGTTATCTTTTTTTCGTGCAATGCTATTGATAAGCACTATTTTGAGGTAATCGAAGGACAAAGGTCATTGTTTCAAAAAGATAATGATAGCACTAAAATTTATCATAGGATTAGTTTAAAAGGAAATCAAGATTTATTGCTTTATCCAATTAATATTAAAGCGTATAGTCAAGAGGAAAAACTACAAATGATAAAGGAATTATTGACTTTTAAAGGAGATAATAGAATATGCAGTAATCCTATAACTAATTACAAACCAGAGTTGTCACAAATTTATAAAGGAGAGAGCGAAAATTATTCAATTCAATTAGAAGCTCTATTTTTAATCAATCAAATATTTTTTGAGAATCCTTTTAATTATTCCCCTATGCCAGTTTTAATAGATGATAAAACAAAAAAAGAGGAGACTATAAAAGGAGATATTATAGAAATGGCATATTTAAATTATGAAAAATGGTTGAAGAAAGTCGAAGAAATGGGGATTGAAAAAGCTTTAAAAAACAAAATCTATCCTTTAAATAACAGTAATCTTTCTTGGCGATATGGTATTGAATAAGGTTTAATCAAATAACCAAACAAAAACCACCTTTACCGAAGTGGTTTTTTTATGACATTAAGAAGCAATAAGATTACTCAAATTGTCCTTTAGTTTTTTCTTCGACACAGCCCTGCAATCTTTATGAATATTTTATAAAAACTTGTCCCATTTAAGGGAATCTTAGTAAATTATAAGGTTTGTAAGTGTTAGGAAAAGAAAAAATAATTCTTTTTATTGAAGTATTAAAAAGAGAAGTAAAATAATATACTTCTCTTTTTGTTATTCTATTCAAATGAGGAAATTTAGGAACATTTTTTACAAGAACTTTTCTAGTTTTGGGCTAATCTAATATTTTTTTGCTGATTAAAGTGTATCGAAAACCTGCTAAAATCAATTGGGATTCCAGTTTGTGTTTCATAAGGAGTATTTCCACCTAAACTTTTTTGAGGTCTTATTATATTATAGATAGATACGGACTCATCAAGCACATTTTTTAATTTTATACTACCACTTATTTGTTTAGGATATAAAAATTCATGTTTAATAGTTTTGTTTAAAGCTTCTACCATAGAATTAGAAAAAATAACATCTTTTTGGGCAATAATATGTTTTATAGGATAAACCAAAGATTTTAAAAAATTACTAACTAAGGCATTCACATTTTCTGTACCTCCATCAGTAAGAAAAGTAACATTTTGAGGTTTAAATTTTATATAAGCATTTTGTAGTAATCTTTTAATTGCTTGTCCATTACTACTCTTTTCAACGGTATATCCAAGAATCATTCTCGAGTAATGATCCATTAAAAAATGAATATAATGTTTCACACCATCTGCAGTTTTAAAAATTGTAACATCAGCACACCATAATTCATTAGGGTGAATTGTTTTAATAGGAGCATAGTCATCACTTTTCTGTCTTTTACGTTTTTCTTTAAAACCAAGCAACCTACAATATTTATAAAAAGTTGATAAGCAACAATATAATTTTTCATCACGAATCGCTTTTAAATAAACGGAAGATTTTGACCAATACCGATACTTTTCATTTACCATATAATCTTTAATAACCAAAATCTCTTTTTTTAAAAGTTGATGAGGGTACTTTTTAACACACCATAAAAAATAAGAAGAATCACATTTGTTGATAACAAGTGTTTTATAGTTTTGGTAGGTAGATCTGGAAATATTAAAAACTTTTATTGCATTTTCTATCGAAATGGTTTCTTTAAGATTTTCAATAGTGTTCACAATATAATCTCTATTATCTGCAATTTTTTGCTTAAACCCCCTTACATTATTAAGAATTTCATGGAGTACATCTACTAATTTAAAATAACCTTCATTTATTTTTTTGATATTTGAACTATGTCCAATTCTTTTATAAAGTTCAATATCTTGATCAATATATTTAGCTACCTCACTCCCTAGATACTTATCTTTTGGTTTATTTTTCCAACGAGATAAATTTGAACTTGGAATCTGGTTAATAATATCACTGGCAAATTATGGTAAAGACCAAAACGCACATAATGTTTAACATTTGTATCCCAAGATATTCTCATGAAATTTAAAATGATTTTAATGATAGATTAGTGATGAACTAATAATTATGCTTTACTATTTTGTATATCACAGAATCCTTCTTTTTATTGCTTCTTCAATAAGTTGGTCATCTGTACATTTTTTGAAAGCTAAAATATCTTTGAGTTTATATTTTCTTTTTTCAATAGCACTATGAGTTAAAGGAAGATACTTTGAATGGTTATTCAATTTAATTCCTTGTTTAAGAAAATATAGTATATGAAAATCTATTTCGTCAATCCATAGAAATTGATTTTTAAAAGAAGATACAATTGAAGTTATAGTTTTACTATAGTATTTTTTATAATTAAAAATTTTAATAAATAATTTTATTAATTCATCAAAAGTAATTTCACTTTCAAGTATAAACCCTAAAGGTTTATGAGTTTTAATTATACTATAAATTCTATAATTATCTTTTCTATTTGTCATTAAAATAATTTTAGAAAATGGAAAAGAAGATTTGATTTTATCAATATAATCTTTGGTATTTAGTAATCCATAATTTGTTACATTGTTTATATCAATATTTAAAAAAATTACATCAATATTAACTTTTTTAATTAAAAAGGCTCTCATTATTTTAACAGCCTTTTCATAAGAGCAAATAGAGTTAACATTAATTCTATAACAGTTGCTAAAGTTTGTTTGAAAAATAAATTTTAATCCTTGAATTAAAATTGGGCGATCGTCAATAATAAGAATATTTACATCTTTTTTCATAGCTAAAAGTATTTGCAAATTGCAGGCGAAAAAAGAGACTATTTACTATAAGAAGCAGTGTTACATTTAGACAATATTAACCCGGACTATCATTTCTATACACTAAGAAATAACAATAAAATTTAGAATCACGAATTAAAAAACAAAATTTTTAATTATATAATTACACGGATAAATTTAATAATAGTAATTTTTTTCAATAGCAATTTTAATTTAATAAATCAATTTTATTGATTAAAAAATCTAAAAGGGAAGAGAGTGATTTTAAAAAAAAATACACAGTACTAATATAGATGATAACTAAGGAATAGACTTAAAAAGTATTCATAAAATAAGTAAGGAAAAACCTTACTTTTGGATTTTCAATTTAATCATATAAATTAAATAAATCCTTTTTCTTTAGCTTTTAGAATTAAGTCTTTATCACCTTGTTTTTCAACTTCAAAAATTTCTTTTAGGTGACGTTTTCTTTTTTCAATTCCTGCAATAGATAAGGGAAGAATATCAGGTAAATCTTTCATTTTTGTACCAATAGATAATTGATATAGTAATTGTCTATCTATCTTATCAATTATTAAGCCTCGGGAAACTTGTTTTCGTAATAATTTAATTACTGTTTTACTATAATAAGGCGGATCATAAATTACTGCTTTGATTGCTACTACCAACTCATTAGGGGTTAAATCATTTTTTATTAAAAAACCATCAGGATTTATATTTTCTAAAATGTTATGAATTCTATAATTATCATTGAAAGTTGTAGAAATAATAATTTTTGTATCGAGAAGTAATTGATTGATTTTGATTCCTAAATCTTCACCCGATAAAATCTTACCATCTTTTGAAGGAGGAAGTTTGATATCTAAAAATACAATATCCAATTTTTTATTTGGAGTGACTTCTTTAATTTTTTCGAATCCAAAGTCACAATTATTTGCTATATCAATTTTAAACTCAATTAGTTTATCATTTGAACTAACATGTAGTAAAGCACTTTTATATGCTTCGGAAATTAAAGGATGGTCATCAATAATTAATACGTTATATATTTTCATGTTTTCTAATTTCTTTTAGTTCTACTTCAATGGATATATTTGTCCCTTTATTTTTAATTGAATCAATTTGTAAATTTCCATTAAACTTATTTACTCTTGATTTCATATTATTCAAACCTATACCCGAATATATTTTATTGGTTTCAAATCCTACACCAACATCTTTTATTACAAGATTTAGCATATCATTATTTATTAAAAAAGTAATTTCGACTAATGATGCTTTGGCATATTTATTTATATTATGAATAGCTTCCTGAATGATTCTATAAATATTAATTTTAAAATGATTACTTATTTCATCCCAGATGACCGAATCTTTACATATTAATTTGAATTCAAATTTAGAAATTTCACTTTGTTTTTCCAGCAAAGATTCTAATAAAGAAATAAAATCGTATTCATGTGTTAAAGTTTCATTTTTTAATTCATGAGATATAATTCTGATGTCATTTTCAATTCCCTGCATTTCGTCAATATAAGAGTCATATTTCTTTTTATCTTTTCCATTGAAATTTAGAAAACCCAATCCCATTCTTGTTCCAAATAATTTACCCAGAACACCATCGTGTAATTCTTCTGAGATCCGATGCCTTTCTTGCGTTCTTCCTTCTTTCATTTTATTATTTTGATCAAGTATTAATTCATAAATCTCCTCATTTGCTTTTTGTTGTTCTTTTTCGAGTAGTAATTCTTTATTTTTAGATTGTTGCCTTTTTATATAATAAAGTAATGAAATAATGGCAATAATGAAAAAACCTATTATGGTAATCCATCTTTTTTGTTTTGATAATTGTTGAGTTTCCTGGATGTATTCATCAGTTTCATATTGAATCCTGGTGAATTTATTTCTTATTTTTCTTTCTTCGGCATGGAGGCTGTCATTTAATGCTATGTGTTTTTTTAAATATCGGTTAGCATTTGTTTTATCTATTTTAGATAGCAATTTTAAAGCTGCTAATTTATCCCGATTATTATTAACAGATTTCGCTAATTTATAAGCTTCAGTAATATTGGTAATAGCTCTAAGTGTATCATTATATTTGGCGTAAAACTCACCTAAATGAAGTTTACTTATTACAATACCAGAAATATAATGTAAACTATCTCTTATTTTTAATGATCTATAAAACTCCAGAGGCAGGTTAACAGTATCGCCATCAAGAAATTTATTATATGCTTTATTGTCAATTAATTTTGCATAAAGACTAATGTTTTTAAATTTTAAGCTATCATTTTTTAAAGCCTTATCTAGATTTTTTATTGCTTCTTTATGTTTGCCTTGTTTTTGGTAAACCAAACTTATATTGTTTAAGCTCATTTCTTTATAAACATTCCTTTTGTCTGTTTTATTTAAATATTCTAATGCTATATTGAGGTAATAAACAGCCTTATCATAGTTGTCTAATTCATTATTGACTATACCCAAAAGATTATAACATCTATAAATATTTATATCTCTTTTTGAAGATTTAAATTTTGGAATTGCTTGAAATATTAATATTTCACTTCCAGTATAATCCTGGATATCCTTTTGAATTATTGCCATATTGTACAACATTTTGCCAGAATAATAATCATGATGAATTATTTTGTAACATTCATTCGCCTTATAGTAATGGTAAAAGGCACTATCCAGATTTTCTTTATTAGCAAAAAAATTTCCAAAATTCCAATGAACATCTGCTATTCCAAAAGTATCCTGTATTTGTTGAGATAATTTATAAGCTTCAGAGTTAACCTTTTTAAAAAATGAGGTGTCTTTAAGTTTATAAGCCTCAAATGCAATCTTTAATAAATTCCTGTTTTTTATAGAATCATTTATCTCTTTGTTATTATAATTATATGAATTTAATAAATACTTTTTTCTATCATCCAATCCTAAAGTTTTATCCTTTGATTGTTTAATCCAAATGGAAATACTATCAGGTTTATAAAAAACAGTTTTATTGTTATCCGTGCTCTTTAAATTACACCCTATAAATAGATATATGATACTTAAATAAAAACATAGAATTTTAAATTTAACTATTGACATTTTCAACTAATAATGTAATTGTAAAACAAATCTATTAAAAAAGCCTCAAACAAAAAGTTTAAGGCTTATAAAGTTATTTTAATGATGTTTTTATTTATCCATCTTTTTCATCATCAATAGGCGTTTCATCATCCCCTGTAGCAAAAATTTCCTGGTTAAAGCTACTAAGATCACTATCTTTAGGATCTTCAGGTGTGCAAGAATAAAAAATGGTTGATAATAAAACAAACATAATTAAATAGCGCAATGTTTTCATTTCTAAAATTTTTAAGTTTCACAAAAGTTTTTGCGCCAGATCTGGCTGTATTTATGTGCACAGAATTAAGTATTCATAGAATGTATTTTTAAACTATTTATACTTGGAAAGAAGCTTCTAAATTCATGTCAAATGTATATGCAAGAAGTAAATTTATATCACTAATATTCAACATATTAGTGAAGTGGGTAGTTCTGATAGTGAAATGGGTAAATGTGAGAGGATTGCATTAATATTATGCACTAATTGAAGATTGATTTAAATCATTATTAAGCACTTTTACTTTATCAATATAAGTGTGTGTAAATGGGATGGTATTATTTTCAAGTTTTAAGGAACAAATCGATTTTCCGAAGTTTACCCTTGAAACATAATCTTTATTGATAATATAGCTTTTATGAATTCTAATAAAATTACCCGGTAAGCTTTTTTCAAAAGTTTTTAAGGTTTTAAAGGCATTAACTATTTTTCCATTTTCCAAATAAATATCAGTCGTATTATTATCGGCTTTTAAAAATAGTATCTCGTCGGTTTCGATATATTGATAATCTCTATAAGATTTTAAACAAACCGTTTTTTTTTGATTTAATGATTTTTTTTTTTTGAAATCTCAAAACAGATTTTCTTACTTCTAATTCTTTTATCGGAGTTAGATAAAAATCGAAAAAATTACTTTTAATAGCTTTGTAAGCATTTTCCTTAGAAGAGGAAATACCAATAAATTCAGGAATAATTTCTTTGAATTGATTTAGTTCTTTAATAAAATAAAAAGGATCCTCAATGATGCCATCTAGATTTATAAAAATTAGATCAGGTGAATCTTTTAATATAATATTCATTGAGCTTTCATCGTTGTTAGTAGCTCCTATATAATTAAATTCATTAAAGTCTTTTAAAACTTCATTAATGTTTTTAATTATATTTTTATCTTTTTCTATAATTAAATATTTGATCAAATCCATCTGATTTTGAGCAAATGAAAATACCAACTATACCTTATAATTAAGTATTGATACTCCTTTCAATAAATAAGGTTATACATTACTTCTTTTGATGTAATAAGTTATAGATTTAATACTTATATATGAATTTATTATTAGAAAATTATTCTGTGTTTTATGTAGGGTAATGATTTGTATGATGAGTTTGTGGATCTCTTTAAATTATGAAAAAATGGATAATAACAGGAATATCCGGTTCTTGAAGAATTGAACTTCTTCAAGACCTAAAAAAATTTAGTGAAAATTTAGGTAAAAAAATAATTGTTCATGATGTTGGTTCATTAATTGAACAAGAAGCTCTCAAAAGCAAAATAAATTTAATTGATGAAAGAGTGTTGGATATTGATAAAAACCTACTCCAAACACTTAGAGAAAATGCATTAAAAGAAGTTGAACTTTTGAAATTTAAAAACCCTGATACTGATTTGCACTTGATAGGTATTCATGCAACATTCCGTTGGAAACATCGGCTAATAGAAGGATTGTCATATCGAAATCTTAGTAGGTTCAAAATTGGTGGTTTCATCAACATTGTTGATGATGTCAAGCAGATATTTCAAATAAATTCTAAAAATAAAAAATGGGATAAGGATACCTTACCAAAACTTGAAGAGACACAGAACTGGATGATAGAAGAAGAATTTGCTACTCAAGTTCTTGCTGACTTTTACAAGAAACCAATGTATGTTGTGGCAAGAAATCATAATATTTCAAACCTTTATGACTTTTTCTTTAGTGACAAGAAAAAAAATATATTTAAGTTATCCAATTACCGCAATAAAAGAAAGTAATCCTGAACTTTTGGAGAAAATTCAAACTCAAATACTTAAAGATTTAGAGAAAAAATTTGTGGTTTTTAATCCTTTGACAATTTAAGATATGTCTCTTACTTACGGAAATAAAAATCTTGAATTTTCTGATGGTTTCGCAAAAATAACTAAAAAGACCAAGGAGTTGATTAAATCCCGTACCGTGGAACGAGATTTTAGATTTATAGATCAATCGGATGCTGTAGTAGTAATTTATCCAACTGAAAAAATATCTCCTGGTGTATTAGCGGAAATTATTTATGCTCATAGAAATCAGAAACCGGTTTTTATGTATTTTACTTCTAAAACGAGTCCATTCTTAGAAAACTATGTTACTTATTTGACTGATGATCTTGAAAACTTAATGACAAACTTAGAAGGATTTTCGAACGATAAATGAACTTAAAATAGACACACAACATGTGTAAAAGCATGGTAGGCTTGGATTTTGGACTTGTAACAAACAACAAACTGTCTTAAATTTTGTGTCCAAGTAAAGGTAGCAACTCCACCTGTCATAATATATATCTGTCGGATTAGTTTTTCCATTGTGATATGTCAGAACTTGGAATTTGCTGATCTAGATTTTATGGAAACTATGAAATAGTTCGTTGCATACAATATGTATAACATTTGTATCCCATGAAATTCTCATTTAATTTTGATATTAAAGAATTCTTCTTTTTATTGCTTCTTCAATAAGTTGATCATCAGTACATTTTTTAAAAGCTAAAATATCTTTGAGTTTATATTTTCTTTTTTCAATAGCACTATGAGTTAAAGGAAGATAATTTGAATGTTTATTTAATTTAATTCCTTGTTTAAGAAAATATAGTATATGATAATCTATTTCGTCAATCCATAGAAATTGATTTTTAAATGAAGATACAATTGAATTTATAGTTTTACTATAGTATTTTTTAGAATTAAAAATTTTAATAAATAATTTTATTAATTCATCAAAAGTAGTTTCATTTTCTAGTATAAACCCTAAAGGTTTATGGATTTTAATTATACTATAAATTCTATAATTATCTTTTCTATTTGTTATTAATATAATTTTAGTAAAAGGGAAAGAGGATTTAATTTTCTCAATATAATCTTTGGTATTTAGTAGTCCATAATTAGTTACATTATTTATATCAATATTTAAAAAAATTACATCAATATTAACTTTTTTAATTAGAAATGCTCTCATTATTTTAACAGCCTTTTCATAAGAGCAAACAGAATTAATATTAATTCTATAACAGTTGTTAAAGTTTGTTTGAAAAATAAATTTTAATCCTTGAACTAAAATAGGTCGATTGTCAATAATAAGAATATTTACTTCTTTTTTCATAGCTAAATATTTGCAAATTGCAAGAGAAAAAAGAGACTAATTACTATAAAAATCAATGTTATATTTAGGCATAGTCAACCTAGACTATTATCCTTACTTACTAAGAAATAATAATAAAATTTAAAATTCTGAATTAAATAATAAATTTTTTAATTAGATAATCACACCGACAAATTTAATAATAGTAATTTTTTTCAATAACAATTTTAATTTAATAAATCAATTTTATTGATTAAAAAATCTAAAAGGGAAGAGAGTGATTTTTTAAATCAATGTTTAGAGAATTTGGATTTATTAGTAACAAATATATCTATTTTGTATTAATATTCAACTCAATTTGTTAAAAAATGTTAAGTTTATAATGATTATAAATATAAACACTTAATGTATAAACGATCAAGCAATAATTTAACCCATAACTGTACTTAATTTAAACATTGGCAAATACATTGCAATTAAAATTATAGCTACTATAGCTCCTAAAACTATAATTATTAAGGGTTCTAAAACTGTACTCAACATTTTTGATTTATATTGAATTTCATCATTATACTGCGTAGTAAGCTTGTCAAAAACATACTCCATCCGATTAGATTCTTCAGCAACTTTTATTAGAGATATCATTTTATTGTCAAAAATAGGATATGGTTTTAATGAGATACTTAAACTTTTACCGGATAATACAGATTTTTCAACTGACTCTAAAGTAAATTGTAATGGATAATAGTCGATCATTTTTTTAGTTAATTGAAGACTGTTTAAAACCGGTATTTTTGCGCTTGTTAATAAGGCTATGGCTTGTGTAAATTGTGCGAGATACATTTTACGAACTAATTCTCCAAAAAAAGGTATTTTTAATATGAAACCTGTAGTTATTTTTTTATAGTGGATATTCTTTTTTAAAAGTCGTTTAATAAATAATAATGCAATGCCAATAATAACGATTAACCAAAAATATTTTTCCAGTCCTTTTGAAAAAGTGATGATCAATTTTGTGATCCAAGGTAGTTCAACACCATTTTGTTTAAATATATCAGCAAACATGGGTACTACATACTTCAACATAAATAACACCGACAAAAATGCAGTAGTAAAAACAATTATTGGGTAACTAATAGCATTCATTACATTTTTCTTTTGTTCATTTCTTCGATTGAAAAATTTACCCAATTCTTCAGTTACTTTTATTAGTGTTCCTGTTTCCTCACCTATTTTTAATGAATAGTATTCATATTCTGAAAAATCTTTTTGTTTTTTTACAGCATCTGAAAAGCTTTCTCCTTTAATGATATTAGAAAGAATGTCGTTAAGAATAGATTTGTTCTTTGCTTTTTTTTGCTGTTCTATAATCAAGGTAAAAGATTCTTTTAAACTGATACCTGCGTTTAATAATACACTTAATTCGGAGTAAAAAGCTTCTTTAATTTTATTATTAAATGAGCTATTTAAGAAAGTAATTTCTTTTTGTAAAATACTTTTTCTTTGAATGGAAGCTTCTTCTTTTTTGTGGTTTTCAATATTTTTGAGTTTAAAAGCCATTACATTTAATTTTTATGTTCTTGGATTTTTGTTTAACATTTTTCATTCAATACTTTTTTCTTGTATTGTTATTAATTCTATTCATATAATATGCTACATCTTTCTTTTGAAAAATGAACAAAGATTTATTTTGAAATTTTTGAGATAATTCTATTTCAAGGGCATCAAAAGCACCATTATATACAATTTCACCATCCATGTAGAAATATTTATTTTGAACTGTAATATCTATTGTGTCGAGGTTACGCAGGATAAAATTTTCACCAAATGAGTATGTGATTGAATCTGTTGGATTGGTACAAATTAGAATTTCTTTTTTTGGATTATAAAACAGTTTATTACTATTCAAATCTTTCCAAAGAGCTTTTTCTAAAACCTGAATTTCATTTTGTTTTTGTAAATTAATTTGTATTCCTGAGATTTGTTTTTGTACTAAATTTAATACAACCAATGCTAATGAAACAACAATACTTGTCAGTACCAAAACAACTAAAAGTTCGGCTATTGTAAAAGCTTTTATTTTTTTAGTACTCAACATTTAGAACCGTTTTTCTAATTTGTTTAAACTCTTTTTCTGCTAGGATATTTAGATTGTAATATGTATCATTATTTGCTTTTTGTATTGATATTTTCCATCCATTAAATTCTTCAAAATAAGGGATTGATACTTTATTATTTTGTTGCAAGTAGTTAAGCTTATTCAAATGATTTTCTATTTGAGAAATATCTTTTTTAATAATACTTTTAAATACATTATTTAATGTAAGAGACGCTATTGAAAAAATAATGACTATGATAATTGAAGCTACTAATGTTTCGACAATAGAAGATGCTTTTAATTTAAAGGCAACTTTTTTGTTTGCAAATAATAAATAACTGTTTAACTTCTCAATCATTTTGTCGTATTATTTTAAACTCTTTAATATACCCATTGCACAATTTGTTTTGGTAAACCCTCAAATAGAAATCCACTATACTGTTTTGGTAGATCTTCAAGTCTAATTTCTCCATTATAAATATGATTTTGATATATGGAACCGTTTTGATTGGCAATAAAACCTTTTGTATAAACAGAACCTTTTACCATACCTTTTAATTCAATATTTTGACTACAATAAACTTCACCAATTACACAAGCATTTTCTTTTATATTGATTTGAGCTTGATAGTTGTTTTTAGAAGAATTGGATAAAAAACAAACCATCCCTTTGACTTCAGCATCCGAATGTATCAATATTTGATTCGTTAGTTTTTTGTCGTTTATTGTCATTGTAATGTCATTAATTAATATTAAAGCAGTAGGATAACTCAGTTTACTATTTGCACCAATGGTTATGTTTTGTGAAGCAATTACTTGAAAGTTTCCCTGAGTAAAATCATCAATTTCTATTTTAGGAGCAATTAAAATAATGTCATGTAATACCGCTGTTTTATTAATTCTAATCAAAGTATCTGATTGAATGATAAGGTTGCCTGTCAGTTGAACATAATTTAAATAAATTGCCCCATTTTGTTTAAATATTTTTGTTCTTTTATTGAATGAGTTGGTGAGTTTTTGATCCTCATAAATATCAATAAACTCTAAGCTATCATTATAGTACAGGTTTTCATTAATATTTTTTAAATAGATTAAGTTTTTTAAATTAGGTAGTTGTGTATTGCTTTGGGTCGTATTTCCGTAGATTAATTGTGTTCCATTATAAGAATGCCCAGAGATATTTCCTCTTTTAACTCCATTTTTTGGAAGGGCAACATTGCCACTAATTACAGTGTTTCCAACAACAACTAATGGACGATTCATGTCTTGTAAATATAAAGCAGGTCTTTGTTTGTTATAGCCACCCATCAAAGCCAATTTTTGAAAGCTTTCATTTTTTACTTGAGAAATCACTTTTACCAGATCAAAAACACCCCAATGAGATTTATGCAGTATGATATCAGAATTTATACTTTCATTTAGTTTGATATTTGTTTTTTGATTGTATGGAATTTCTTGCTTAAAAGTATAAGCTATTCCTAAATCAGCATTTTGAACAGCATCTTTATACATAGATACTTTATTTTTAAAATGACTTTGTAGATAAGTAAGTGATATAAATGCGGAAACCAACAAAGCGATTAAAACAGAAATAAATATAGTGTATTGTAGGGCTCCAGCTTTTGGTTTAAAGCTAATAACTTGTAATAAAATGCTCCTATGTTTGATTGTTTTTCTAATAATACTTTTTTTATTTTACTGTTACTTTAATTGAATATTTGTTTTTATGTTCTTATACTGGACAGGTATTTTATTTTTTTCTTGATAAAAAAACGAAATAAAAAAATCAAGACTTACAATAATTTAACAACTTAAATTTTATAAAAAACCTAAGTGCAGCCAAGTGATTTTCGAGCGAGCTCTCAACTTCTCGGTTTTACTAAGTTTTTATTTTATTTAGAACATCAAATTCTTGTAGGTCGCTCATTATCTAATATCAAAAAATATTTCATCAATTTTCCATTAAATTCGTGTTAGTATCATTTTTTTAAATAAAAGGTTTGCTTTTCTTTTTGGTATTTTACTATGATTTTTTCTTTATTTCCTTGTAATAATTTGACTTCTTGATGAACTTCTTTGATTTTGAATATTTCCTGTTTACCTTTTATTACAATTAAATAAACCGTGTTTTTTTTAAGACTTGATGAAAATACACCCTTGTATTCAATAGTAGGAAATACAACTTTTTCTTTTTTTTGTTTTGGAATAGATATTGTTTTCTTTTTCGATTTTACGATAGTGCCAAGAAAAGGATCTCTGTAATTAGCTTGGATAACATAAGCTTCTTTTGCAGTTGTATTTTTTGGTTGAAATTTTTCAATTTTTGCAATGACCGTATTTGTTTTTTTTGACGAGCTAATACTAGCAAAAATACGGTAACCAATAAAGCCCCAAAGTAGAATTACGGCAGATAATAAAACATATATGTTTCTTTTACTTTTCACATTTTCAATTTTAAAAACTAATTCACATCAAAATTAAAAGTTGTACTATTTGAACTTTGATTTCCTGCCTGATCAAAAGACTGCACATACCAATAGTAGGAGTTTGCAGACAGATCTTTATCGTATTGTTTATTTGCAGATTTATCTTTAAAAACCAGATTTTTTAATTCAACATCAGAATAAACATAAATGCTGTCTAATTCTATACTCCCTGCAATAGCATCTCTTTCCCAGGAAAAAGAAATATTTCCAGAACTCTCAGTTGCTTTATCAGAAGGAGAAAGTAAAGACGGAGTATTTGGTTTAACCGTATCTACTAATAATTTTCTAGTAAAAAACAGGGTGTTTTGTGTATCATTTTGAGCTCTGACTTGCCAAGTATAATTACCATCAATAAAAGTATATTCCAAACTTGTTATGCTCACAACTTCATCATGATCTAAAGTTCCATTAACGTCAGGTTGCCAAATTTGGACTCTGTACTCCGTAGCTCCTTCTACAGATTTCCAAGACAAATTTTGTGTGTTTTGATTGCTTATTAAATTATTCATTGGAGATAATAATTCTACTTCTTTATCAGTAAAATCTTCTATTTCAGTTACTGTAAGTGTATTGGTAAAATAACTTGTTTGAAAAGCAGAGTTTACCGCTCTAACACGCCATTCATAATTATTAGGTAATAATTGTTTGTTAAAAGAAGTAATTGATATTGTGCTGTCTAATACGATTTGAATTGCATTAGCAAAGTTAGGAGTAGCAATTTGAATTTGATATTTATCAGCATCCGTAACAGATTCCCAGTTAAATGAAATATTACCTGAGATTACACTTGCATCATTTACGGGTGCTAATATTTTAAGGTTACTCTCACTAATATCTTCTTCAAAAATAATGTTATCACATGATAGAGTTAAAAGTATAATTGAAAAAAACAATAGGTTATATATTGATATATATTTTTTGAAGTTCATATCTCTAAAATTTAAATTCTTCTTTATTTTTTAAAACTTTATTGTAAGTTTTATAGTTTTTTTTTGAACAAGCTCTATTGGTAATATCTGTAATTACTATATCATGTTGGTCATTTTCTCCCCAACAAAAACCAGAAGCTTTATAGTCAAATATCTTTCCCTTGGATAGGTGAACAGTTTCTATAGTGTTTTCATTATTATATAATTCTAGTACAAAATTATTATTGCTGTTACTTTTTAAATAAACTTCTTCTGCAGCACTTATTTGTTTTAATATTTTATCAGTAAAAACGCAGGAAACAGAAGTGATAAAAAAGGTTTCTTCTACATTTTTTAAATAGGTAAATACACTTTTATTATAAGAAGTATTTAGTTCATCTATTAAAGTAACCTTATCCATTATTTTGAGCGTTATAAATTTTACAGGAGTATTTAAAGAATCTAAAACCAAAACCTTTTTTAATTGTTTTAGTGTAGACTTATTCAAGTTTTTTTCAATAGCTGATATCCTTATTTTTCGTTTTAAAACAGGAAAAGCATTTGTTTGAAATTTTTTACTTATCAAATTATTATTAAAAGTGCCAATTGCCCCTATTTCTGCATCTAAGGTATTTATAGAAGTTGTTGATTTGCTTTTAGAAACATTCACTTTATCCATGTCTGCTTTTTGAAAGACACTGCATGATAAGAATAGCAAGGGTAGGATATATAATAATTTTCTCATTATTTTCTTCATTTTTATTATTAATAGATTACCGTTGGTTTTATTAAAATGGTTAACTTATTTTTTGAATCTTCTTGTTTTCTACTACTAAAAAACCATTTTATTATAGGAATTCTTGACAATATTGGCACTCCTGTTCCTGAATCATTTTTCACTCGTTTCTCTAAACCACCTAAAATGACTAAATCTTGATTTTTAACTCGTATTATTGAATTAAACTCTCTGGAATTCATACCGGGAGGAGCTTCTTCAGCTACTTTAATTCCATTAAAAGTTGATTGTACAACATTAATATCTAAAGTTATTTGTCCGTCACCAGAAATCAAAGGTTTAATATTTAAAGAAAATTCTGCATCCACAGGTAAATAATTAGTAATTTCAGAAGTTTGTGGATTTAAAGAACCATAAATATTACGTTCCGTTACTGCATAATAAGTAGTTTCTCCAATGGAAAGGTTAGCTCGATGTCCATTTAATGTAGAAAGTTTTGGAGAAGAGTGTATTTTAATATTACCATTGCTTTCCATTGCCTTTAATTGCAAATAAAAATTGGGTACTACTTGCCCTATATTAAAAGACCCGAAGCCATTAAATCCACCAATAATTTTATTGATTGTACTGGCTCCTAAATTCAGATCTATAGCTGGGAAAACATCTCCTTCTGTTTGTGTTGGAGCTTCACCAATACCAGCTTTGATTCCTGTTTCAATAATGGCATTTTTATTTATTTCAATAACCATAACTTCTATTAAAATAACAGGTACCGGTTTATCAATATAATGGATAAAATCTTTAAACTTTTCTACACTCTGACTTGGTCCACTAACAATAAAACTGTTTAACTCTATATCAATTTTTATTTCTAAATCTTTTGCTATTTCATCGGGTACAATATTGATCAGTGATTCAGCACTACCGGTATTAGATGCAGTTGTATTTGTATTAGTCCGATTGGGTTTTGAATTATTTTGATTATTTGAAGTATTAGAACTCAAATAATTGGTGTTGATATTTGAAAAATTACCTGTTCTTCCCGATCTACGTTGTCCGCCACTACTAGTATTCATAACTTCAATAGAACGATGCATTAAAGGAACAATAACAGCGTCTCGCAATGTCATTTGTTTTTTATCTCCGAAATAATAAATATCGTCTTCTGTTTTATAAGTAAATTCGGTATTTTCAAATATTTTATCTAACAGTAAATCAAAAGTAATATTATTGGCTTTTACGGTTGCTATTCCTGCCTTATCTAATGGAGAAGAAGTAAACATATTTAATTTTAAATCTAATCCAATATCATAAACTATATTGGAAATTGGTGTATTTTCAAAGTCAACATTCAGTGTATTTTTAATAGTGTCTAATACTTTAAAATAAAAACTAGACTTTCTTTTTCGCTGTGGTTTTGGAGAGTTTTTTTGATCTTTATTTTCAGGTTTAGAATTACTTATAACAGGATAGTCATCATTGCTTTCAAATAAATAATAATTATCCCGGGTTTTGGTTACGATTAAATTATTGGAAAATGCAATTTTATCTAAAGCACCGTCAAATGGCATATTTTTAATATAGGTAGATAAGGTGGTATTACCTAAGCCTTGTGCGAAAACAAGGTTCTTGCCAGTTTTATCCATAATTTGTTTAAAAGCAATATGTAAAGTATCTTTTTGCAGGTCAATAGTTAATAATTCTTTTGAGGCGTCAAATTGTATAGGAATTTCACGATATATTGAGGGTTTTATTGCTTCTTTATATTTATAAATGGAAATAATATTACCTGTAAAATCGATATCCAGATCATATTCTTTACAAACAAATAGAAGTACATCCTGTACAGTGGCATTAGAAAAATTATTGGTTATGAAGTATTCTTCTAATTCTGGATTTACATTTAAATTGATATTATTCGCATGTGCAATTGCTTGCAAAAATCCCGGTAAAGAAGCTTTACTAACATTTACATCAACGTTCTCGGTAAGACCAGGGCTATCAACAACAATACTTTCTAATCTTGTTTTGAGCTGTAGGATTCTATCTTGTTGCGCAAAGACAATACTGGTATTAAAGACTAAAAAAAGTATTATAAATAAACAATACTTTTGTGTACTTATCTTTTTCATATTCAATTTTTTCAATTAACAAACAATTATGGTTTTACATAAAATGTTTACTTAATTTGTTAATAAGGAATACACTTCATCGATGGAAGTGATTCCTTTAGCAATTAATTCAATAGCATTATTTTTTAATGTAGCTATATTTTTCTCTTCTATGTATGCATCTATTTCTAATTCGTTTCTCTTTATTTTATCAATCAATTCTTTAGTAATTGGTATGATTTCATAAATAGCCTTTCTACCATCATAACCTGTATGGAAACATTTTTCGCAGCCTATTGCCTTATAATGTTCTGTGATTTCATCAGGTAATGAGAAGTTTTCCGGTAGTGATTCTTGATTTATTTTTTTAGCTTGTTTACAATGCACACATAATTTACGTACCAAGCGTTGTGCTACACTTACTTTTAGTGTTGCAGCTATTAAAAAAGAAGGGACTCCCATATCTATCAATCTGGAAACTGTAGCCCAGGCAGAATTTGTGTGAATGGTGGATAAAACCAAATGACCTGTAAGAGAAGCCCTAACAGCCATATTTGCTGTTGCTACATCTCTAATCTCACCTACCATAATAATATCAGGATCCTGACGTAAAAAAGTTTTTAATGATTTTGCGAAATCTAAACCGATATTTTCTTTGAGTTGAACCTGATTGATACCTTCGAGAGTATATTCAATAGGATCTTCAATGGTTAAAATATTGGTATCATTTGTATTGAGTAATTTTAAAGTTGCGTATAGCGTTGTGGTTTTTCCTGAACCTGTCGGACCGGAAATTAAAATAATACCATTTGGATTTTTAATACTCTCTTTATAGCGTTTTAATTCTAAATCAGTAAATCCTAAATTATCAATTTTAATTACAGTAGCATCTTTAGATAAGATACGTAATACTATTTTTTCACCGAATAATGTTGGCAATACTGAAACGCGAATATCATAATCTTCAATTCCGCTGTTGATATTAATTCGACCATCTTGAGGTAATCGTTTTTCAGAAATATCCAATTGCGCCATTATTTTTATTCTATTGACTATGGTTGGATATTCCTCTATAGGAATTAAAAATCTTTCCATCAACTTTCCATCAATTCTAAATCGAACCCTGCTTTTATACTCAAAAATTTCAAAATGAATATCAGAACTTCCAATGTTTTTTGCTTCCTGAATCATATCCATTAAAAAATCATTGGTATAATGAAGCTCTTTAGCAGTTGTGTTTTCGTTTTTTCGATAGTTTTTAAATAAATATTTTTGAATATTTTCAGAGGATTCGGAAACTAATTTTATTTCTTTACCCAGTATTATTCCTAATTCAGACTGTAAAGCAGAAGTATCTTCAGTATCTGTAAAAAATCTCAAAGAACCATTATGTTGGTATTCAGGAATGATACGATAATGATGTGCCTGTTCAGCACTTATCAGTTGTTGTAGTTCGGTTTTTATATGATAATCTTTTATACTCATAATTTATAAAGCATATAGATTAGTTAACTTAAACATCCAATTTGTTGTATATATCAATCCAATAAACAAGGCTTGTAATCCGGCAAGAGGCACGGTTTTAATTTTTAATTTTGACTTTACGGATAAGTAAAATACCAATGAGAAGATAAGTGAAAAACTAAATAGTACTAGAAAAGTTACTGTGGTAAATCCAATTGCCAGTAAAACAAAAAAAAGTAAATCCCCTAAGCCAAATGTTTGAGATATTGATTTTTTTAATTTCCAAAAAGAGTAAAAAACCAAGGAGGAATATATAATTAAAACTATGCTGAAATTAAAAAGAATATTTCCTAAAAAAACCAAGGAAATTGATTCTTGAAAATGAAGATATCCCATTAATGTACCTGCTAAAACCAATAACCATAAAAAAACTTGCCTTTCTTTTATGTCTTGATAAGTTATACCAATTAGCGCAAAAATTAATATGATTTTAATTAGGATAAACATTTTATGAATTTTTAATCTTTTACAACCTCTATTAAGTTTTGATCTTGATTTATTTCCCAAACATTAAACACACCATCACCGTCAAAATCACTAACTGCAGTGGCGCGAGCTTTAAATGAATTACCGGACGATTCAATTATTTCATAGCTATAATTTGCATTCCCATTTTCATGTACTGATTTTGGTGCATCAAAATCTATTTGATTAAAATCATTACTGTATTTAGAATGCATATAAAAATGTTGTCTTTGTAAATTATACAGATGTTTTAATTGGGTTTGTGCTTCCAAGCTTTTTGTTTTTGCAATCAAAGGCATCAAATTCGGTAAGGCGAGTAAGACTAAAATGCCGATAATAACTAAAACAACCAATAACTCCTGTAAATTAAAAGCTGGAATTTTTTTGTGCAAAAAACGATTTTTATTCTTCATCATATACAATTTATTCAATTCACTAAACAGGTATAATGTTATAAAATCAATTGTGTAGGCTGATTTTCAAACACTTAATATAAAGTAGGATTCTAATTAAAAAATATGAACCCTTATATTTTTCCTTTTTGAATAATAATGATAATAAATCATACGTCATTGTGGTTTAATCCACAATTATTTTTGTGGATTTAGCCGCAATGAGAATTGAATTAGCTTCAATAATTTTATAATCAAATAGTAATATCATAATTTGAATCTCAGCGAATAGATAAAAAAATGATATTACTATAGGATAAAAATGAATAATCTTTTTAAAAAAGGCAATATGAAAAATTTAGTACTTATTATTCTAGTTCTATCGGTGTTTGTTAATTATTCACAAGTTACTCAACAAGATATAGGACCTTCTTCATATGAAGTTCAACTAATTCCAGCGAGTCCAGATGTAGCAGATTTAGGAAAATTTGGTACACTACCTGTTAATAATTATAATGGCACAGTGAATATAAATATTCCAATACACCAAATTGATCTTGATGGTTTAAGTATTCCTATAGCTTTAAATTATAACACTTCAGGAGTAAGAGTTAATCAAGACGCTTCTTGGGTGGGTTTAGGCTGGAGTTTAAATGAGGGTTATGTTGTAACAAGAGATGTCAATGGATTTGATGATTTAAACAGTTCAGGTGTGGATCAAAAAAGTAATGGATGGATATATGCAAAAGACTATTTAATACCAGTACACCCAGATTATAATTTTGAGATGTCCACTTCCGATTTATACTCTCTAGATTCAAAATATATATCTAATTTTCCAGATGATACGGAACCAGATGTTTTTAATGTACAACTTCCAGGAGGTTCAGTTCGATTTTACCTCCGAAAAATTGTAAGTACAGAAACAGAATTGACTGCAAATGTAATAAGCGATGGAAATTATAAAGTGAAGTATAACATTGCTAATAAGACATTTGAAGTGATTGATCCTAACGGGTTTATTTATGATTTTACTGAAAAAGAACTCTCCACTGGATATGGTAGTTGGGATGCAGCTCCAGATAATACAAGTGAATTAGATGCTTTGAACGGGATACCATGGTGGTCAACTAATCAAACCCGTATGATGATAAAGGCATGGAAGATATCAAAGATTACTTCTCCTATGGGCAAGATATTAAATTTTAGCTATCAAGACGGTTTCTTTATGTCTTTTCCCAGTTTTTCTGAAAGTTATGATGGATATACGATTGGTAGTAATGATATAATCTCAAATATTACCTCTGGTGTCGGTGTTTCCGCCTCAATAACTGCTTTTCATATTAAGTATTTAAGCACAATTTCAGGTGATTTTGGATCTATAGTTTTTAATTTGGGCAATAGAGATGATTTGTTTTCGAAGGATGCTAAATATAGACTTACTAATTGGCTTGGTGGTGGTTCGGTCTGGAATCCATCAATATCTCCTAATACTTATAATGCTAAACGATTGGAGGGTATTGATTTAAAAAACCCAAATGGAACAACAGTAAAGCAAGCAATATTTAATTATAGTTATTTTAATCAAAATCAAATCAACCATACAGTTAAGGAGAAATTTATTCGTCTTAAACTAGATGCTGTAACTATTCAAGATCAACTGTATCAATTTGAATATAATAATCCAGATGCATTACCTGATAAAGATTCAAAATCCGTAGATTTTTGGGGATTTTATAACGGTATTGTCAATTCGATCCGAATACCAACATACAATAGATTCCAACACGTGTCACCTTCTCCTGTAAATAGTTATGTAGACCATGAATCATATATAAAATTGATTGGTGCTAATAGAAAAAGTGATATTAATTATGGTAAATATGGCATACTTACTAAGGTAACTTATCCCACAGGGGGAAGTTCTGAGTTTTTATATGAGGGTAACAGTATTACTTTAAAAAGCCCAATTTATACACCTTCTGAATATTCTAATGGAGATTTTAAATATTCGGAAGTGAAGTCTTCAGTAGATTACAATTTTAGATATCAATATTTGAAATTGGCCAATGACGCCACTTATAAATTTAAAGATAACAGCACCATCGCTCCTTGTAGCACATCTATACAAAATATAACAACCTCAAATTCTACTTTTGATATAGAAGATACTTCATTTTGTAATAGCCAAACTTATAATATTTCGATTTCAGCTACTTTAAATTGTACTGTTGGCTGTAATCAGGGTGTCAATCCAACAGGACCAGCAGTTTGGGTAGAAAATACCCAAACGGGACAGGTTTATAATGTTTTTAATTTTGATAATCAATTTGATATTAATACAACTACTGTAAGCCTTCAGGAAGACTTAAATCTACCTCTTGGAAATTATATATTTAAATATAATTCATGGAGTACATCAACACCCTTTTTGGTGGTGGCAACAACAAATGCAAGTGCAACTGTATATGAAGACACCACTGTTATATCACCAATTTTGGATTTTTATGAAGAATTTGAGGTTGGTGGAGCAAGAATACAAAAGATCATTAACAAAGATACTAACGGCAACTTATTAACCACTAAAGAATATATTTATGATGAAGTCATTGAAGATAGTAATATATCTTCAAGTGGAAAACTCATGGATGACCTCATTTTTGCATCTAGTGGTCAGGGTCACTACGAGTATTCTCCCGAGGTTTTTACATCCAACAATAGAGCTACATTACATTCTGAAAATAAAATTAGATCAAATCCATCTGCCTCAGGAAGTCATGTAGGCTATAATACAGTAACGGAATATAACCTTGATAGCAACGGTAATATAAACGGTAAAATTATTACGCAGTATACCAATATTAATAATGACTTTATTTCTAGAAATGTTGGATGTACTTATTATATTCTGGGTGTTTGTGGAACATGCCCTAGTACATATTCTTGTATAGATTATTCAGGAGGGTTGGATTGTAATGAAATAGAAAATTCGTGCTCAGTTAGTAGTTTTGACTTAGTTTATTATGGAGATGTATACCTATTAAATGCTCCAGCTATCAGTTATGAACATTTAAATGGGAATTTAATACAAGAAACTGTTTTTGATATTTCGGATAACAAATTGTCTGAGACAAATAATAACTATCAAGAATATACCGGAGGTTTTGGTAATTTCAGTTATTACCCTATCATGACCCGAATAAGTAGTAAATTTTTTCTTCCATCTCCATATAACAAAATATTAAACAGTGATTTAAAGAACAATAAATTTTCTAAATTAATATCGAGTACTTCCAAACAGTTCTTTGATCAAGATTCTATCACAATGATGAAAGATTATTATTATGAAGGTTCATGGCATAAACGACTTACCAAAACTGTTACAACGAATAGTAATTCTGAGATGCTTATAACTAAAGCCTTTTACCCACAGGACATACCAAATGAGCCGTTTATGACCAATCTAATTTCAGAAAATCGTCTGGCCATACCTACTATTACTGAGTCCTATATCAATAAGAATGAAGACCCTTCTACTCCAGATGTTCTATTAAATAAACAAACAACAGTATATAGCGATCTAAATAATGATAACAATTTAGTATTACCAATTAAGGTCATTACTCAAAAAGATCTAACATCTCAACAAGAACAAGTATTGTATGAACAATATGACGAAAAAGGAAATCTATTACAATATAAAAAACCGGATGGTATGACAGTGAGTTTTATTTGGGGATATAATGATCAATACCCTGTTGCCAAAATAGAGAATGCCACTTATTCACAAGTATTGAGTCAAGTAGCTAATTTACAAACTTTATCCAATGCAGATGATGATAGAACTATTGGCGTAGCTGGTAACGAAGGGTTATTACGTTCTGCTTTAACCACTCTTAGAAATTCATTATCTGATTCCCAAGTTACTACCTATACTTATGATCCTTTAATTGGCGTAACTAGTATAACAGATCCATCGGGTTATACTTCTTATTATGTTTACGATGATTTTAACAGGTTACAATATATTAAGGACAAAGATGGAGTAGTATTAAAGAGTTACAAATACCATTATCAAGGACAAGCAGATCCGGATGCTATAGTTGAATATACCGTAACAAGTACGACCAATGGTAATGGAGTGGTGACAGTATCCACGACTGTAAACCAAGGAGATGATTTACAAGTTAGTATTAACCCGGATACAGGCTATGAAATTACCTCAATAAAAGTAAATAATGTAGTACATCCAATAAGTAACTCTTTTACTATCTATAATGTTACCAGTAACTTAACAATTGATGTAGAATTTTCTTTGATATCTAATATTATAGTTAGTTATACTATAGATGGAGGAACCAATGGAACGGTTAGCGTATCCCCTTCTGTAGTTAGTTATGGAGGAAGTACAACAGTAACATTAACACCGGATAGTGGTTATCAAGTGGAGTATGTAAAAGTAGGCACTACAAGCTATACCGTCACCAATAATACTGCTACAATAACCAATATTACAGATGATATTGATGTTCATGTTAGTTTTATAGCATTGTCATTGACAGTAAGTCCGACAAGTCTTTCATTCAATTTTATAGACGGAAACAAAACTATTACGGTTACAGCAAGTGGACCATGGACAGTATCAAAATCAGATT
>DAOVTC010000044.1 GCA_030633285.1 Flavobacteriaceae bacterium | reverse complement strand
AGATTTGCATCATTTGTAATAGGCATTTTCACTTTGTAGTCTATTTGATAATTAATATTTGAATTCCCCCAACTAAACCAACTTGATGAAGGTTTTTCAATAATGGTTTTAGCAGAAACTTCACTGCTACTATTATGAAACTCAACATCTATCTTTTCCAATCTTGAAATAACCTTATCTTCATTATCACCACTTACAGTTATTTTAATTTCAATAACTACACGGTTTTCATTCCAAGATATTACATCAACATTACCATATTTATTACTTATTTTGAGTAGTGCATCAGCATTGACACTATACTCTTTTTTAATCGTTCTACTTTTTTCATATTTACCCTTTTTAGGATTTGGATTTGCAATTCCCACCACAGGAATAAGCAATAATATGAGTAAAATTTTATACATAGTTTTCATAATTTATTATTTAAAATTTAATTTTTCCTTTTTTATAATGATATCCAATATTTTGCTAGTCCTACTCTTTTTTCTTGTCTCTTTACTACTTACTTCTTTTTACTTTACTTCTTAATTCTTTTTATACCGTATTCTCTTCTAAAGTCAGATTTTTAAAATCTTCTAATTGATCAACCAAGTTTTGCAATACTTCAATGCGCTTTTGAAAATTTGCAATCATGGCATATATTACGCGTTTATCTTCATTACTTTCTTTGAGCTCAATGGTTAGCTTTTTATAATTTTTTTCTAAATTTTCTAATTGCACAAAAGCATCGTTAATAATTTGTTGATTTTCAGGTGTTTGCTGACTTTTAATTTGTTCAATTTCATTTTGTATTGCAGCTAAATAAAAATTTTGAGTTTCTTCCATTTTTGGTGAAACCTCTGCCAATTCTACTCCATTTTGAGAGTTATAATTTCCTAACCAAAAACCAAAAAACAATATTATTGATGCGGCTATTGCTAACCAATGCAATTGTATCCCTCGACTTTTAATTGGTTCTTTATTATAAGATTTCAATTTAGCTTCAAATCGTTCAAAATGCCCAATATTTGGTTCAGCAAAATCAAAATCACCTTTTAAATCTTTAAAGATATTTTCTAAATCTTTTTTCATTTTTTTTTAATTTACTAAAGTCTGATGGTTAATTAATTTTCTTAATTTATTTTTTGCTCTTGAAATAGTTGTTCTACAATTTTCATTACTTATATGCATAATTCCTGCAATTTCTTCATTGTCATAACCTTCAATTAAACTCAGTGTCAATGCTACTCGATAATTATCTTTTAATTGCTCTATCGTTTTAACAACTTCTTTTGCTTTTATAGCTGAATAATCCATCATTTCATTTGTTTGAGTTTGATCATCGTTATCGGATAGCACATTTTCAACTTTATCTAAGCTCACTTCTGTATATCGATTATTCTTTTTAATTTGAGTCAAACTTTTATTAATTACAATTCTTTTTAACCATGCTCCAAACGGTACTTCTCCTTTAAAGGTATCTAGTTTTGTAAAAGCGTTTAAAAAAGCTTCTTGCATTATATCTTCAGCTTCAAAACTATCTTGCATTATCCTTAAAGCAGTGTTGTACATTGCCTTATAATATAACTTGTATATTTCAAACTGTGCAGATGGTTTACCTTCTTTACAAGAAGTTATCAGTTGGTTAATATGTTTGTATTTCTCTTGCAATACTTGACTTCTATTTTAATGACAATATATTATTCAATCTGTTACACTTTACACTTTTAAATTTACAATAATTTATAAAACATTTATTATCACTATTCTAAATATTTAGGAATTGATTAAAATAAATTATAATAATTAAAAAGAGTATTGGCACAAGAATTGAATATTATAGTTTAGAAATTAAAATAATAAATATTTAACCACTTAATTATCAAGTGTTTAAAATTAATATAATTTATAGTAATCATTAAATATTACTATTTATAATGTCAAAATGACTTAAATAAGATATGAGTAGAACTAAATTTTTAAATATTGACAATTTGTCACTTCAAAATATATTAGATGAAGATGCTGAATTAATCCCTTTAATGACGCCCGAAGACGAAGAAGAAATAAAAAATGAAAGTGTACCTGAAATATTACCAATTTTACCTTTACGAAATACAGTTTTATTTCCAGGAGTGGTAATACCAATTACTGCAGGTAGAGATCAATCAATTAAACTAATAAAGGAAGCTAATAAGGGAAACAAAACTATTGGAGTAGTTGCACAAAAAAATGAAGCTACTGAAGACCCTACATTAGATGATGTTTATCCAATTGGTACAGTTGCTAGAATATTAAAAGTACTTAAAATGCCTGATGGTAATACCATGGTTGTATTACAAGGTAAAAAACGTTTTGAAATTGAAAGTTTAACTCAAGAAAAACCTTATTTAAAAGCAAAGGTAAAAGAGTTAGTTGAAGAAATTCCTGATAAAAAAGAATCAGAGTTTAGAGCAATTATTGATTCTGTTAAAGAACTTTCATTGAAAATCATTAAAGAAAATCCAAATATTCCAAGTGAGGCTTCATTTGCTATTCAGAATATTCAAAGTGATTCATTTTTGATAAATTTTGTTTCTTCTAACTTAAATTTAAAAACTGCTGCAAAACAAGAGCTTTTAAACATTCATAATTTAAAAGACAGAGCTTTTGAGACTTTAAAAAAGATGAATATTGAATTACAACGCTTACAGCTTAGTAATGATATTCAATCTAAAGTTCGTGAAGATATGGATCAGCAACAGCGTGAATATTATCTACATCAGCAAATGAAAACAATTCAGGAAGAGCTAGGTGGAGTTTCTCATGATGAAGAAATTGAAGAAATGCGTGAGCTTGCTAAAACTAAAAAATGGAGTAAAGAAGTTTTGCAAACTTTTGATAAAGAACTTGGCAGATTGCAAAGAATGAATCCTCAAGTTGCCGAATATTCTATTCAAAGAAATTATTTAGACTTGTTGTTAGAATTACCGTGGGGAGAATATACTAAAGATATTTTTGACTTAAAAAGAGCTCAAAAAATATTAGATAGAGATCATTATGGGTTAGATAAGGTTAAAGAAAGAATTATTGAACATTTGGCTGTTTTAAAATTAAAGGGAGATATGAAATCTCCTATAATATGCCTATACGGACCTCCAGGTGTTGGAAAAACTTCTCTGGGAAAATCAGTTGCTGAGTCACTTGGTAGAAAATACATAAGAATGTCGCTTGGTGGCATGCGGGATGAAGCTGAAATTAGAGGGCATAGAAAAACATATATTGGCGCAATGCCTGGTAGAATTATCCAAAATATTAAAAAAGCTGAATCATCAAATCCTGTTTTTGTATTAGATGAAATTGACAAATTAGCATCAAGTCATAGTGGAGATCCAGCATCAGCTATGTTAGAAGTTCTTGATCCTGAGCAAAATATAAATTTTTACGACAATTATTTAGAACTTGGTTATGATCTGTCAAAAGTATTATTTATCGCAACTGCAAATAGCTTGTCAACTATACCATGGGCTTTGAGAGATAGAATGGAAATAATTAATGTAAGTGGTTATACTATTGAAGAAAAGATTGAGATAGCCAAACGTCATTTATTACCAAAACAATTGACAGAACACGGATTGAAATCAAAAGATCTAAAAATTGGCAAAGCACAATTAGAAAAAATTGTTACTGGCTATACTCGTGAATCAGGTGTTAGAGGATTAGATAAAAAAATAGCAAAAGTTGTAAGATACGCAGCCAAATCCATTGTAATGGAAGAAGAATACAATATCAAAATCAACAATGCTGATATTGAAAAAATTCTTGGCCCTTCTCACCTGGAAAGAGATAAATATGAAAATAATGAAGTTGCTGGTGTTGTTACAGGATTAGCATGGACAAGTGTTGGTGGAGATATATTATTTATTGAATCTATTCTTTCAAAAGGTAAAGGAGTATTAACTATTACAGGAAATTTAGGTAAAGTAATGAAAGAATCGGCTACTATTGCTTTAGAATATATCAAAGCAAATGCAGATGATTTCGGAATTAAATACGGAACTATAATCAACCATAATATTCATATCCACGTGCCAGAAGGTGCTACACCAAAAGATGGGCCAAGTGCTGGTATAACGATGCTAACATCATTAGTTTCATCATTTACCCAAAGAAAAGTAAAGGCTAAATTAGCAATGACAGGTGAAATAACCTTACGTGGTAAAGTTTTACCTGTTGGAGGCATCAAAGAAAAAATTCTTGCTGCAAAACGTGCAAATATAAAAGAGATTATTCTTTGTGCAGAAAACAAAAAAGATATTGATGATATTACACCTAAATATCTAAAAGGATTAACTTTTCATTATGTAAATGAAATGAAAGAAGTTATTGAACTTGCTTTACTAAAACAAAAAGTAAAGAATGCTAAAAAATTGAATTAAGAAATGTAACCATTTTTCAAAACACTGTTTTATAATGAAGCAGTGTTTTTTTTATTTTATTTATTAAATAATTTACTAAATTTGAAAAATCGTTATTCGGAATAATGCAATTCAAAAATCCTGAAATTTTATATCTTCTTTTTTTACTAATTATTCCAATTCTTATTCATTTATTTCAATTACAAAAATTTCAAAAAGTTGCATTTACCAATGTCAAATTATTAAAGCAAATTGAGCAACAAACACGTAAAAGCTCAAAGCTTAAAAAACTTTTAATTTTATTAAGTAGGTTATTACTTTTTGCAAGTTTAATTACGGCTTTTGCACAACCTTATTTCAGCAAAGATAAAATTAATGCAAAGGTTGAAACTTATGTTTATTTGGACAATTCTTTTAGTATGCAAGCCAAAGGAGAAAAAGGTGAGCTACTACAAAATGCAAAGTCTGACTTAATTGATTCTTTTAATGATAAAGAAAACTTTATAACACTTATTACTAATAATAAAACATATAAAGATATCCAAATAGATCACTTAAAAAATGAACTATTAAAAATTAATTATTATCCTATTAAAAAAGATTTAAAAACAATTTTATTAGAAATAAAAAGCCTGCAAATAAAAAAAAGAAATTCATCAACCAATACTGTTTTAATATCTGATTTTCAAATAATTAATAGTGATTACGATAATCTAATTTTTGATAGCACATCAACTTATATTTTTGTACAAACTCTTCCTAAAAAAGCAGAAAACATTTCTATTGATAGCATTTGGGTAAGTGAACAAGATAATGAATCCATCAAAATAAAATCAAAAATAAAAAGTCATCATATTCAAATTAAAAATTTGAGTATCTCTATGTATACCAATAATAATTTATCAGGTAAAGCAACTGTTTCTTTAAATAAAAATGTATCAAAAATAATTGAATTTACTTTGCCAAATTCAAATGATATTTTTGGAAAAATAAGCTTAAATGACAATAAATTATTATTTGATAATAACTTACATTTTAGTTTACCAAAAAAAGAAATAAGAAATGTTTTAGCAATAGGCGAAACCAATGATTTTTTATCAAAAATTTATAATTCTAAAGAGTTTAATTACAAAAGTACAAGTATAAGCAAGTTGGACTATAGCTTAATACCAAATCAAAATTTAATCATTTTAAATAGTCTTGTTTCTATACCAAATTCACTAATTAGTATTTTAAAGAATTATATTGAAAAAGAAGGTAATTTGGTAGTTATTCCGTCAAAAGAAAGTGATATTGCGTCTTACAATAAATTATTATCTACTTTACAAATTGGAGAAATCATTAAACAAAATGACTCAAAAAAAACGATTACAACTATTAATTATAACCATCCATTTTTTAAAAATGTATTCCAAAAACAAATTGACAATTTTCAATATCCAACTGTAAATCAAAATTTTGTATCAAAACTAAACCAAACAACATCTATTTTACAATTTGATGATAAAAGTGATTTTATCTCAGAAAAAAAACTGAATAACAGTAAATTTTATTGGATTTCTTCTTCTTTAAATAGAGATAATTCTAATTTTATTTCATCTCCTTTAATTGTTCCCGTTTTTTACAATTTTGCCTTACAAAATTCAAATTCTAAAAATTTATACTTGACTGTAGGAAAGAAGAATGAGTTAATTCTTAAATCTAACAGCAATAAAGATGATGTTTTGCATATTAAAAACAAAAACTCTGACTTTATTCCACTACAAACAAAAACATCAAATCACGTAAGGATTCAAACTGATATAAATCCCTTACAAGATGGAATCTATCAAATAACACATAAAAACAATTTACTTCAAAATGTAGCATACAATTTTGATAGAAAAGAAAGTGATTTAACTTATTACCCCATAGATCAATTAGTGAAAAATGTTAAAAATGCTAAATACTTCACCTCTATAAACAGTGCAATAACAAATTTAAACGATCAATATATAAAACACAATTTATGGCAATTATTTATTATTTTTGCATTGTTATTTCTAGGAATAGAAATTGCATTACAAAAATTCTTAAAAAGTTAGCTATTAAATAATTACTTTTAAAAACTAAAAAACACTTCAAGTGAAAATACTTTTAAAATCTGCTAAAATTATAGATAAAAATTCTAATTTTCATAAACAAATAAAAGATGTTTTAATAGAAAACGGAATTATAACTAAAATTGCTAATAAAATTGTTAAACCAAATAATTGTAAAGAAGTTGTATTAAAAAATTTACATATTTCAAATGGTTGGTTTGATAGTAGTGTATCATTTGGAGAGCCAGGTTTTGAAGAAAGAGAGAATATTAAAAATGGCTTAATCGTCGCTGCAAAAAGCGGTTTTACGGCTATTGCTCTAAATCCAAATACGAATCCAGTAATAGATAATAAATCGGCTGTTGAATTTGTGATAAGTAAAAGTTCTGATTCACCTGTAAGTCTATATCCTATTGCCAATTTAACCCAAAAAGCTCAGGGTAAAGAGTTATCAGAAATGTATGATATGCAAAATTCTGGAGCTATTGCTTTTGGCGATTATAACAAATCCATTAGCAATGCTAATTTGATGAAAATAGCACTACTCTACGCACAAAATTTTAATGGTTTAATTTTAAGTTTTCCAAAAGATAAAAGTATAGCAACAACAGGTTATGTAAATGAAAGTGAAAATACTACCAGATTAGGTTTAAAATCAATACCTAATTTATCAGAAGAACTACAAATTTCTCGAGATTTATTTTTATTAGAATATACTGGTGGAAAATTACATATCCCAACAATTACCACTTCAAAATCAGTAAGATTAATCCGTGAAGCAAAGAAAAAAGAATTAGATGTAACTTGCAGTGTTTCAGCACATCATATTATTTTAACTGATGAAGAATTAAAAACTTTTGACACCAAATTTAAAGTTACTCCACCTTTACGGTCTACAAGTGATACCAAAGCTATTCTTAAAGGTCTAAAAGATGGTACAATTGATATGATAACCAGTGATCACAACCCAATTGATATTGAGAATAAAAAGGTAGAATTAGAAAATGCTTTTTATGGCACTATTGGTTTAGAAAGTTTTTTTGGCAGTGTCAATACAGTTTTAGGTTTAGAACAAACTATTTTATGCCTAACCGAAAATCCTCAAAAAAGATTTGGTATTACTTCAACAAAAATAGCAAAAGGAGAAAAAGCCAATTTAACATTATTTAATCCTGATGTTACTTATACTTTCTCTGAAGAAAATATTTTGTCAAAATCAAAAAATTCATCCTTCTTAGGCAAGAGTTTAAAAGGATTTACTTATGGAGTTATTGCAAAAAATAAAATGATTTTAAGATAATTTTTTTTTGTATTTTTACTAATAAATTAAAACTCCTCAAAATGGATACAGGTACAGTTAAAGAAGGTAAAACTATTGCAATAATCAGTTATTTTCATATTATAGGATTAATTATTGCCTTTATAATGAATCAAAATAAACACAATTCTTTTGCCTCTTTTCATCT
>DAOVTC010000097.1 GCA_030633285.1 Flavobacteriaceae bacterium | reverse complement strand
TGATGCACTTTTTTTAATTATTGATCGTAAATTATTGTTTTCTGGTTTACTTAATAATTCAAATAAAGCTATCCCTTCATTTTCTTTATTTTCTTTTGGTAAGAAAACTGGAGCATAAATTGAATTCATTACACTGTGCATATTTGCACTAATAATATGAATTGGACGATGTAATAAATTATTTTCTTGAAGTGTTCTCTTGATATTTGTTGCCCAAATTTCACCATAAATATGATGTCCAATCCTTTCGCTAAGAATAGGACTAAATGTTATCACATGCTTTTTATCTTCTAAAATCTCATTTAATGCCAGTTTTCCCATCCAATATATGATATTAAAAAATCTATTGGGCTGAGATTTAGTTGCAAAATTTGAATCTGCTTCTTGAATTTCTTCAAAACTTCTTCCTAAAGTACTTGATAAATGTGTAAATAATACTTCGCGTTCTTTTTTATTTATTTTTTTATCTTTTAATACAACCTCTTCTAAATTCAACCACTCACGACTCATTTTTCCATCATCATTTAACAATACCTTGTTTGCAATTTTATGCGATTCAATAAACATAAAGGTTAAATGAGTTAAGATGTCATAAATATCTGACCTCCCTCTGGTTATCTCAATATTCATTTGATCTTTATCTATTCTATAACAATTTCGCCGTCTTTTAACAGGAATTATATTTTTAAAATGAGATTTTGTAAATCCTTCATCAGCAGTTAAATTAATAAATCTACATTCTTCTATTCCTTCTGGTAATCTATCAATAATGTATAATAATCCATCTAATTCAATTTTGTCTTCAGCAATTGAACCATAAATTTCGGGTTTGAGAGTTAATAAAGCATTTTTAAGAGTATTACCTGATATTCCCATGGGTTTATAAAACCCACGATTAAATAAGTGCCGCATTGTTATATAAATGCGTTCGATAGCATTGGTTGATATTTGAGATCTTGTTCTTTTAATTACGTTCATTTTTTAATATCTTATTGTACTGATTTTCGTTTTGTAAAATTTTAACTGCATCTAAAATTGATTTATTAGACACAATATGATTTTGATATTCACCTTTTTTAAAATAATATCGATTAAGTATTTCATCTGAAAGGTGTTCTTTAATTTCTTTTTTGTTTAATTGTAAAGCATCCATTTTTTGAGATTCTAACTGCAAAAGTAATTCTTGATAAGAAATTTCAATAGATTTAGCTAAATTTTCTTTTTCTGCCATTTTAAATGCTGTATCAAATTTCTTTTCACTTGCAGTTTTAAAAGTAGTATTTCCTTGTTTTATATAAGATATAAAATCTTGATAATCTTTATCATTAAAAATATATTTTTCAGGACTTTCTATTGTTGAATTTTTAAAGAAATAATTTGTTGCATATTTAAAAATTGCATCTGATTTAAATAAAGCTTTGGTTGCTGCTGTCGCTTTTGGTTTTTCAATTTTTATATCTGGTTCTATCCCTCCTCCGTCAAAAACTGTTCTACCTTTTTTAGTTTTAAAAGAATGACGTTCAGTATCAGAAAATTTTGGAATTTCATTACCTTTTCTATTGGTATAATCTAGTTCTTGAATATTTCTTCCACTTGGTGTATAATATTTTGAAATAGTTAATTTAAATTTTGTGCCATAGCTTAAATCTCTATATCGCTGAACTAAACCTTTCCCAAAAGATCTTTCGCCAAGTATTACAGCTCTATCAAGATCTTGTAAAGAACCTGCTACTATTTCAGAAGCGGAAGCTGATTTACGATTTATCAAAACAACCAAAGGAATCTCAATATCTATAGGTTCATTTTTTGTTTGATAAATTTCGCTCCATTTATTTATTTTAGCTTTTGTTGTTACTACTATTTCATTTTTTGGTACAAAAAAATTAGTTATAGAAATCGCTTCATTTAGTAAACCTCCAGGATTATCTCTTAAATCTAATATTAGTTTATTCATACCTTGAGATTTTAAATCAACAAAAGCATTTTTAACTGAAGAAGAAGCTTTGTTGTTGAATTTATTAAAGGCTATATAACCAATTTCATTAGTTATCATTTGATAATGAGGAACTGGGTTAACCAATATTTTTTCTCTAACAAGTTTAAAATTTAAAAAATATTCTTGACGCTTAATTACTAAATTTACAACACTGTTAGATGCTCCTTTTAAAAGTGTTGAAGCTTGTTTTTTATTAAAATCCTCAACAAAAATGTCATCAATTTTAACAATTTGATCGCCTGCTTTTATTCCTGCTTTATCAGCAGAAAATCCTTCGTATATTTCAACAATGATCAATTTATTACTAAAATATTTTGATTGCACACCAATTCCGCTATATTCACCAAGTGAATTAATTTTCGCCTCTTCAACACCTTGCTCATCATAATAAACAGTATAAGGGTCTAATTCTTTCAACATATTTTTTATGGCACTATCTGTTAATTTTGCAGGGTTTATTTCATCAATATAATACATATTGAGTTCTTTAAACAAGGTGGTATAGATTTCAATTTGTTTTGCAACTTCAAAATAATCAGTTTTAAATGCAAACAAAACAGAACCCATTATAATTAATAAAGTTACTATTCCTATTTTTTTTAATTTTTTCATAAATATTGAAGTTTAAATATTCTTTTGAAGAAATTTTTGTAAAATGATTATCATTTTTTCTTCTAATACTTTATAGTCAATCTCTTTTTTACCTAGATATATAAACATAAATATGTGTTTTTTAGTATATTCAGATTGGTAAATCAAGTATTTATTTTTTCTATAAACTTCACGAAGTAAACGCTTTATTCTATTTCTGTCAACAGCTTTATTAAATTTTCGTTTTGCTGCTGAAACTCCCGCCTGAATTTTATAGGGAGAATCATGATCTACTTGTAAATAAATGAGTTTAATAGGAAATTCTGTAATTGAATTTCCTTCAGCAAATAACTGGGTAATTAATTTGCTTTTTTTTAATTTTTCTTCCCTTTTAAAAGTATTCTGCATTTATGCAAAAGTAATGATTTATAATTTTGGTTTTAAAAGTTAAATCACTTTGTTTTGGTTGATGAACTTGTCTTGCTTTTCGGTTAAAATCAAAAAGCAAGACAAGTTCAATACAATAATTGTAAATTTGTTATTAAAAATTTTAATAAAATTATGGCTCAAGATTTATTTCAAGCTCCCGATTATTATTTATTAGATGATCTTTTAACTGAAGAACATAAATTGGTTAGAGATGCCGCCCGTGAATGGGTTAAACGTGAAGTAACTCCAATTATTGAAGATGCAGCTCAAAATGCTAAATTTCCAAAACAATTATTAAACGGCTTGGCTGAAATTGGCGCTTTTGGTTCTTTTATTCCAGAAGAATATGGTGGTGCTGGATTAGACCAAATGTCGTATGGCTTGATTATGCAAGAAATTGAGAGAGGTGATTCCGGTGTACGTTCTACTGCTTCAGTTCAATCTTCTTTAGTAATGTATCCTATTTGGAAATACGGAAATGAGAAACAACAACAAAAATATTTACCAAAATTAGCTAATGGTGAGCTTATTGGTTGTTTTGGTTTAACCGAACCAAATCATGGTTCAAATCCTAGCGGTATGGAAACCAAATTTAAAGATATGGGTAATCACTATCTGTTAAATGGAGCAAAATTATGGATTTCAAATTCTCCTTTTGCTGATATAGCTGTAGTTTGGGCAAAAAATGAAGAAGGTAGAATTCATGGTTTGATTGTTGAACGCGGTATGGAAGGTTTTTCTACTCCCGAAACTCATCATAAATGGTCATTAAGAGCATCTGCAACTGGTGAGCTTATTTTTGATAATGTAAAAGTGCCAAAAGAAAATTTATTGCCTAATAAAAGTGGATTAGGCGCTCCGCTTGGATGTTTAGATTCTGCCCGTTACGGAATTGCATGGGGTGCCATTGGTGCTGCAATGGATTGCTACGATACCGCTTTACGCTATGCCAAAGAAAGAATACAATTTGGCAAACCAATTGCTTCATTTCAATTACAACAAAAAAAGTTGGCTGAAATGATTACTGAAATCACTAAAGCACAACTTTTAACTTGGCGTTTAGGTGTTCTAAAAAATGAAGAAAGAGCTACTTCTGCACAAATTTCAATGGCAAAACGCAATAATGTAGATATGGCTTTAAAAATAGCCCGAGAAGCTCGTCAAGTATTAGGTGCTATGGGAATTACTGGTGATTATTCAATTATGCGACATATGATGAATTTAGAATCGGTAATAACTTACGAAGGTACACATGATATTCATTTGCTAATAACAGGTATGGATATTACCGGGATTCCGGCTTTTAAATAAAATTTCTTTCTTAAAAATTTCCCAAAATAGTAAAAGAAAAATTTCTTCCAGGTGCACTAATTGCAGAAGCAAATTCTTTATAATGTTGATCAAAAATATTATCAACAGAAATAAGAAAATCAATATTTTTTGTGACTTTATATCTTGAATAAAAATTTAATGTTTGCCAAGAAGGTGTTCCGTAATATTCTTGTTTTTCAATAATAAACGGCGTTTCTTCAATATTATCAATTCCCTCTGAAATATTATAATCTTTTAATTTTTTTCTTCCATTAAATAAAAAACTTATCCCTGTCTCAAATTTGTTTTTTGTATAGCTTAATTCCAAATTACCAAATAGCGGTGGAATTGACGATAAAGGTTCATCAGTATCATACGCTTTCCCTTTGGTGTAAGTTATTGAAGCTTTGGCAGAAAGTGTTTTTGATAAATTTCCTTTAAAAGTAGCTGTACCTCCTATAATATAGGCTGTTTCATTATTAATATTTGCAACTATGTTTAATTCTTCGCCGTCATAAATAATAGTTGAACTGCCGTTTAAAATAAATGGTGCACGAACTATATAATTATCTAATAAAGTATAATAAGTTGTAAAACCCAAGTAATAATTTTTTTCTTTAAAATATTTTAAAATTCCTGCTTCAAAATTATATGCAAATTCGGGTTTTAAATTAACATTAGGGACTGTTACATCTCCTCTTTTCTCTCTAATTTTTCCAATGTCATCAATATTTGGAGACCTGAATCCAGATGATAATACGCCATTTAATTGCCAGTTTTTATTGGGTTTCAAAACATAACCAATTGTTGCTGTAACAGCAGTATTTTTTAATGAAATATCACTATCAGGCAAAGTAATATATGTTTCGTCAATCCATTTTGCATTTAAGTTAGTATTGGTTAAGCGAATTCCCGTATTTAAGGTTGCTATTTTTGAAATATCTTGTCGATAATCAACATAAATTGCAGAACTCAAATAACTACTTCCTCCATCAGGATATCTTGTTTGCACGACATAAGTGTCAGAAATTCCAATAATATCATTCCCTCTTACTTCTAAAACTTCTCCTTTAGATTTAGATTCGACATCATTATAAGCAAATTCAAAACCATATCCAAAATTTCTATTTTTTGATTTG
>DAOVTC010000137.1 GCA_030633285.1 Flavobacteriaceae bacterium | reverse complement strand
CATAGTTTTCTATAATACCATTATGTACAATAACTAAATCACCCGATTGTGACATATGAGGATGTGAATTTATGTCATTAGGAATACCATGAGTAGCCCAACGTGTATGTCCAACACCAATAGAACCTTTGTTAGAAATTTCAGAAATTACTCTTTCTTCTAATTTAGATACTTTACCTTTTGTTTTAGTGAGGTTAATATTTTCTCCGTCATAAAGCATAACACCGGCACTATCATAACCTCGATATTCTAATCGTTGTAGTCCTTTAATAATAATTGGATAGGCTTCACGGAAACCTATATAACCTGTAATTCCACACATTCTATTTGAGTTTTAATTTAATCTATTTTCACTAATAATAATAAAAAAGGGCTGAGAACTCCCATTACAATTAGAGTTTATTTTGGGTGTGTAAGTTAAATATTTAATTTGAATAAAATATTTTTAAACTTTATTCTTTTTCTCATTTATTGTAAACAATTAACGTTATACTTAAAAAAAAAGTGCCCAATTAGGCACTTTTTTTGAGATAATTTTTAAATTTCTCTTTAACTATTTTAAAGCTAAAATTTTTATTCTTCATTTACTTTTGAATAAAATATTTCTAATTTAATTCGTTTATCATTATCTTCTTTAGGTAAATTACCTTTCAAAATAACTCCTTTTGGAATCCAATTGTAATTTTTGATTATAGTATCTAACAATACCAAAGTTGGTAAATCAGTAGATTGATAATTTTTAATTGCTAATTTTGAAGGTATAGCTGGATTTTCTGAATCTAAAATATCCGTTATATAACTTGTAATTCTAAACTTATATCTTTCTGGGTTACCATCATCGTCATATTCTAAAAATCCACCAAACACATCAGGATTCTCAAATTTAAAATCATTTAATGTAGAATTATCATCATAATTATATAAAAATAATTTTTGTGGAACTTCACTTTGATCTCCATCTATATATATTGTAATATTAGCTTCATTAATATACCAGTTTTGATTTCTTAATACTTCTAAACTTTCTTCTGAAAATAAATCGATTATTATTTCAGAACCTGCTGCTCCTTGAACATATAATTTTTCTTCACCATTATCTTTATCAGGATTAATTAAAGCATTATAAACTTCTGAGCCAGTATTGTCACGAATATATTTTCCTGTTCTAACTCCACCAAAATTAAAAATCAAATCATGTTTTGTTTTTACAAGAACATCTAGTTCACCATTTATACCATTGTTATTTAAATCTTCGTCATCTCCTTCATCTCTAATTTCATCATTGGTGTAAAATATAGTCATTTTTGCATTTGAAGCTGCAACATTCATCAAAGCGCCATCAAATCCATTAGCATCAATATACAATCCTCTAAAATATTGTATAAAATTGTCATTACTTAAAAAATCACTTGAATTTTGATGATCTATAAATCTATTTTTAAAAAACTCTTTATCTAACAAAAATTTCATTGAAGGTCCAGAATTTTCAGCTTTTACCGTATCAATATCATCAACTGTATTATGATCATCATCTAAATATTTTCTTTCAACATATAGAACTGTATCATTTCTATTTGGTATAAAATCTCCCGAAAAAAGTTGATCTCTTATTTGATAATCTTTATCAGATAAATAAACTTTGGTTTTTGTAGGGTTTTCTGGATCTAAAACATTTAAAAAAGTACCTAATTCATTTATTGTTATATTAAATTCTTGTGATTTATTTCCATAAATTGAATCCAAACTAAAACTTGGTGTTATTATTGGATTTCCTTCGTCATCTAATATATCATCTCCTGTAATTGGATCTACAGCATTTTGAACAGTATCTCTTGTAGCAAAATATGGAATATCTACAACAACTAAATCAATAATAGCATTATCTCCAAAATCAGCTCCAAAAACAGGTAAAAAAACTTGTGACAAAATAGCACTTTTCATGTGCCCAAATTTCAAATCTTGATTTACACCCAACAAATATAAAGGTTGTTTATTCAAATCATTATTGTCAACTCTAGATGTGTCAATATTGACACTATATGAAATAATTTCAATAATTGAATCTCCTACAGAAAAAGCTTGATTATCAATCAAATCTATAGCAATATCTTCAAAGTCTTTTTCACAAGATATTATTCCAAAAAGTACAATTAAAAACAAACCAATACTTTTAAAAATGGTTTTAATTTTATTTAACATAAATAATTTTTTGATTTTTTAGCAATTCTTTTATAAAACTTCGTTCAAGTAAAAATTGGAATAGGCTTCCGTAAAATTATCTAGAGATTGAAAATCCAAAACAGGAATCTTAAAGTTGCTAATATGTGAAGTGATTTCCTCTGATAAGTCTTCACTTCCAAATATAACTGCATCAGAATTTTCAATAGCAATTTTTATTAAACAATCACTATTAACCCCTTGTAACGACTTTAATTTTTCATCCGGAATCTGATCAAATTTAATTTTTTTAATAAACTTTTCTTTATTCAAAACAAAGTCTGTATTATAATTCGAAACAGTAGTTACTATTTTACTATCCGCAAACAATGGATCATTTTTATAATACTCTTTTAAATACAAAGGCAATAATGATGCCATCCAACCATGAACATGAATAATGTCTGGAGCCCATTTTAGTTTCTTTACAGTTTCTACCACACCTTTTGCAAAGAAAATAGCTCTTTCATCATTATCTTCAAAAAACTTACCATCTTCATCTGTATAAACTGATTTTCTCTTAAAATACTCTTCATTATCAATAAAATAAACTTGCATTCTTTCTTTAGGAATAGAAGCAACTTTTATGATTAAAGGCATATCCATATCATTGATAATCAAATTCATACCCGACAACCTAATCACTTCATGCAATTGATGTCTACGCTCATTAATTACTCCAAATCTCGGCATAAACATTCTTATTTGAGCTCCTAGACCATGCATTTCTTTTGGCACATCAAATGCCATTTTAGAGATTTCTGTTTCAGGTAAATAAGGTATTAATTCTGACGTTACATAAAGTATTCTCTTATCTTTCATTTATCATTCTATTTTGGAATGGTGCAAAATTACAAAAATATCTGCAAAATTCGATTTAAAATCTTATGTTTGATAGCTTATTAACAATATTTAACAACTAAATGAAAGTTTTTAAAACTGTAAGTTCATTACAAAATTATTTAACAAAAATTGATAAAAACAAAACTTTAGGATTTATTCCAACTATGGGCGCTTTACATGATGGACATATATCGATTGTTAAAAGAGCAAAAAAAGAGAATGATTTTATTATTGTAAGCATATTTGTAAATCCAACTCAATTTGATAAACAGCAAGATTTAAAAAATTATCCTAATAAATTAGAACATGATTTAGAATTATTAAAAGTGGAAAATTGTGATATTGTTTTTACCCCTGTAGCTAACGAAATTTACACAAATAATATCAAGTCTGATTCGTTTGATTTTGATGGTTTAGATAAAGTTATGGAAGGTGCCTTTAGAAAGGGACATTTTGATGGAGTTGGAACCATTGTAAAGAAATTATTTGAAATTATTAAGCCTAATACTGCTTATTTTGGTGAAAAAGATTTCCAACAATTACAAATAATTAAAAAAATGGTAGCTAGATATAACTTACCCGTTCAAATAGTTCCCTGTATTATATACCGTGAAGAAGATGGCTTAGCAATGAGTTCTAGAAATGCTCGCCTTACAGATGATCAACGTAAATCTGCACCATTAATCTATCAAACCCTGCTAAAATGCAAAGAATTATTCCCTGAAAAGGGAATTAATTTTGTTAAAAAATTCGTTAAAAATGAGTTTGAAAAGAATAAAATTTTAGAACTAGAATATTTTGAAATAGCTGATGCAGAAACACTTATACCTATTTCTTCTAAAAATAAGAACACAAAATATAGAGCTTTTATTGCTGTGTTTGCCGGTACGGTTCGATTAATAGACAATATAGCATTAAATTGAGTATCTTTGCAGCGCAAAATTTTGATGATACTAAAATGAATATTGAAGTTGTAAAATCCAAAATCCACCGTGTAAAGATTACCGATTCTGATTTGAATTATATTGGTAGTATTACCATTGATGAAGATCTGATGGATGCTGCTAATATTATTGAAGGTGAAAAAGTTCATATTGTAAATATCAATAATGGTGAACGAATAATTACTTATGCTATAAAAGGAGAAAGAAAAAGTGGTGATATAATTTT
>DAOVTC010000121.1 GCA_030633285.1 Flavobacteriaceae bacterium | reverse complement strand
CCAACTGCTGTTCTAAATCCTTGTACTATATATGCTGTTTTCATGTTTTTTGTTTTTGTTGAAAAGTCGAAAGTCTGACATTTGACATTAAGACATTAGGCTTAATTTCTAAGTGGTTTTCCCGTTTTTAAAGTGTGTTCAATTCTTTCTAGTGTTTTACGCTCAGTTAATAATGAAAGTATTGCTTCACGTTCAAGATCTAATAAATATTGTTCACTTACTTCCGTTGGTTCTGATAAATTACCTCCGGCCATGATATAACCAAGTTTATTTGCAATTTTTTTATCATGTTCTGATGCGTATAGTCCTTTTTCTAAACTATCTGTTCCAACTAAGAACATTCCTAATGCTTGTTGCCCTAGAACTTTAACTTTTTGAGGTGCTGGCTGTGTATAACCATCATCAAGCATTTGAATTGCATAGCGTTTTGCAGTTGCTATTTGCCTGTCTGCGTTTACAACTACTATATCTTTTCCTTTTTGATAATATCCTAGATCATATGCTTCATGTGCAGAAGTAGCTACTTTAGCCATTGCAATATTTATAAAAGCATCTCGTAATCTATTTAATTTAACATCATCTTTTATCCAAAGGTCAGAAACTCTTTTGGTTATTTCTTTTGTTCCTGCTCCTGCAGGAATAATTCCTACACCAAATTCAACCAATCCAGTATAAGTTTCTGCGGTAGCAACAACTTTATCAACATGCATACTCATTTCACAAGCTCCGCCAAAGGTCATTCCACGAGGAGTGATTAGTGTAGGTACTGACGAATAGCGCAAACGCATTACAGTATCTTGGAACATTTTTGTTGCCATAGCCAATTCATCATATTCTTGCTCAACTGCTAGCATAAATGCCATTGCTAAATTAGCTCCAACCGAGAAATTTGCAGCTTGATTACCTAAAATAACGGCTTCATATTCTTGTTCTGCTAAATCAATTCCTTTATTAATAGCTTGTAAAACTCCACCACCAATAGTATTCATTTTAGATTGAAATTCAACGTTTAACACGCCATCACCTAAATGTTGAATTGAAGCTTCTGCATTTGACCAAATAGTTTTGGATTTACGAATATTATCTAAAATAATAAAAGCATCTTGACCAGGAATTTCAATGTATGATTTAGAAGGAATATCATAATAATATTTAGCACCTTCTTTTATGGTATAGAAAGAAGTATTACCTTTTTCTAACATTTCTGTTAACCATTCACTTGGTGTATAGCCTTCATTTTTCATCATTTTTATTCCAGCTTCAACACCAATTGCATCCCAAATTTGAAACGGACCATGTTCCCAACCAAAACCTGCCTTCATAGCATCATCAATTCTGTATAATTCATCCGAAATTTCAGGGATTCTATTTTGTACATAAGCAAACATTGCAGCAAATGTTTTTCTGTAAAATTCTCCTGCTTTGTCTTTTCCTTTAACCAAAACTTTAAAACGATCAATAACTTTATCAATAGTTTTTGTCATTCCAAGAGTTGCAAATTTCACTTTTTCAGGTGCACGATATTCTAAAGTATTTAAATCTATTCCTAGTATTTGTTTTTTACCTTTTTCATCAACAACTTTTTTATAAAAACCTTGTTTAGTTTTGCTTCCTAACCATTTGTTTTCCATCATTTTATTAACAAAATCAGGGATAACAAAAGAATCGTGCATTTCATCATTCGGACAATTATTAGCAACACCATCTGCTGTGTGGACCAAAGTATCTAGCCCAACAACATCTACTGTTCTAAAAGTTGCAGATTTGGGTCTGCCAATTACTGGACCAGTCAATTTATCTACTTCTTCTACAGTTAACCCTAATTCTTTAACTGTATGAAACATACTCATGATACCAAAAATTCCAATTCGGTTACCAATAAAAGCAGGTGTATCTTTGGCGAGTACAGAGGTTTTTCCTAAGTATTTTTCACCATACATCATCAAAAAGTCAGTTACTTCCTGATTACAATTCGGACCAGGAACTACTTCAAATAATTTTAAATAACGTGGTGGATTAAAAAAGTGAGTTACTGCAAAATGATTTTGAAAATCTACACTTCGTCCTTTATTCATAAATTGAATAGGAATACCGGAAGTGTTAGAAGTAATTAAAGTACCTTCTTTACGATATTTTTCAATGTTTTCAAAAACTTGTTGTTTGATATCCAAACGCTCTACAACAACTTCAATTACCCAATCAACATCTTTGATTTTATATAAATCATCTTCTAAATTTCCTGTTGAAATTCTAGATGCAAATTTTTGATCATATATTGGAGAAGGTTTTGACTTTAAAGTTAGCTTTAAACTATCATTAACAATTCTGTTTCTAACTACTTTATTTTCTAAAGTTAAACCTTTTGCTTCTTCTTGCTTGTTCAACTCACGTGGAACAATATCTAACAGCAACACTTCAACACCAATATTGGCAAAGTGGCATGCAATACCTGATCCCATTATTCCAGAACCAATTACTGCTACTTTTTTGATATGTCTTTTTTTCATAAATAAAGTTAATTTAGTTTTATATACTAAGCATTTTTAAAAAATCGCCTTTTGATTAATTAATTTGTTTATCAATTCGGTAACTTCAAAAAAATGATTGATTTTTTCTTCAGATATATTTTCTCTTATGCTTTGATTAAATTTATATACAGATAATTTTGATAATTCTCTTTTTTCTATTCCTAATTCTGTTAATTTAATAAAAACACTTCTTCCATCTTCTGGATTTTTTTCTCTGTAAATCAACCCTTTATCTTCCATGTTTTTAAGTATTCTCGATAAACTTGTGGCTTCCATTCCCATGGATGGGCCTAAGGCTGTTGATGGAGTTCCATTATCAAAATCAATGTATAATAAAGCCATTGCCATAGCCATAGTACTCTCATGCTTAGAGGCTTGTTCGTTATATATTTTTGCAACAGCTTGCCATGTAGCTCTCAATGCATGATCTATTGTTTTTTCTTTTTCCATCGTTCAAATATACAAAAAATATTATGCGCGCATAGTAAATTTTAAAAAAAATTATATTTTAAGTTTAGTTATTTGTAATTTTATAAAATATAAAAAGTAAATAATCAAAAAATACATACTATTATGAAAGCTCGTGAATTAATAGGGAAATTAACCAGACAAGAAAATGTTAATCCAATTGAAAGAAATAAAATTCCCAACACATTTGTAATTGATATTCCTAGCCCTATAGCTTCTTATTATAATAGATTTCATGATATAAACATTCCCAATACTATTTTATTCATAACAAAAAAACCAGTTTCTTTTGAAGGAATCTTACGAGCTACTAAGAATATTAATAAAATAGGTGATTTAAAACTTGAAGGTGCAAAGTGTGAAATAAGTATAGGAAGTAGAAAGTATAATGGAATTAGGGTTAAAGGTATTGAAAATTATACTGATATTGAAAAAATTCAAAATGCATATAAATTGGAGGGTTTTGAATTTGAAAAAAATAAACGCTTAGCAAAAAATACAGATTCATTAATAAGAATAAATAAATTTTTTAACCTTAAAAATATTGCCGATGATATCTATCAATCTCAAACTAACAAAAATAGATATTATATAAAAATACCTAAAGATATGAATTGGGATAAGTTTAGAGAAGTAACTTTTAGTATAAAAAATAATATATCTGTTACAAATTACGATGTAGCTAAAGGTATATTTTATGAAAATGATGGCATTTCAGAAATGATTCGTGTTGTAAAACCTGAAATAACCATTGAAATGGTTAAAGAAATTCAAAAAAAATATTTAGATAAACTTTCTTAATTTAATTTCAATCCTTTATTTATTTTTCATTTTACTATATTTGATTTTTATTAATTTTAGTATATGAATAACATTTTAGTAGCTGAAAATATTGTTAAAAATTTTGGTGATTTTAGAGCTTTAAACAATATTTCACTTCAAGTTCCTACAGGGAGTATATTTGGACTTTTAGGTCCTAATGGCGCAGGAAAAACTACATTTATCAGAATAATCAATCAAATAACTATGCCAGATCAAGGTGTAGTTTATTTTGATGGTAAAAAATTACAACCTGATGATGTACACTTTATAGGATATTTACCTGAAGAAAGAGGCTTGTATAAGCGAATGAAAGTAGGTGAGCAGGCTTTATATTTAGCACAATTAAAAGGTATGTCAAAAAATGATGCAAAAAAACGTTTGTTATATTGGTTTGACAAATTTGAAATTGGAGCTTGGTGGAATAAAAAAGTAGAAGAGTTATCAAAAGGGATGGCTCAAAAGCTTCAATTTATTATCACCATTTTACACCAGCCTAAATTATTAATTTTTGACGAACCTTTTAGCGGTTTTGATCCTATTAATGCGAATTTGATAAAAGACGAAATTTTAAATTTACAAAAAGAAGGATCATCTATAATTTTTTCTACTCACAGAATGGAATCTGTTGAAGAACTCTGCGAGTATATTGCTTTAATTCATGAAGCAAATAAGGTGCTTGATGGAAAATTAGTAGATATAAAAAAACAGTTTAAGACAAATACTTATGAAGTTGGATTAAAAACAGATCAAAAAGACGAACTTTTACTAGATTTAAAAGAAAAATTTGAAATTGCTACAGCAACATTTAAATCTTTAGAAGATGATTTAAAATTAAATATCAAATT
>DAOVTC010000086.1 GCA_030633285.1 Flavobacteriaceae bacterium | reverse complement strand
TGTAATTTTAGGTAAAAATTTCTTCATGATTTAAATTCAAATTAGTAACAATTATTTACAAATATAAAAAAGAATATGTTTAATTAACACATTTAAAATCAAAAAACTCAAAAAAACAGAATTTATTGTTTAATTAACTCTTTTATTGGATCCCAAAAAATAGTATCAAAGTTTAAAATTTGATTATTATAAATTTTAACATTCTCACTTTCAAGTAATTGTTCCATTAAATTAGTACCTTTAAAATGATTTTTTCCAGTGAGTAAACCTTTTTGGTTTACTACACGATGAGCTGGTATAGTATCATCATTTTTTGAAGCATTAAGTGCCCAACCAACCATTCGTGCTGATTTAGGAGTTCCTAAGTATTTTGCAATTGCTCCATAAGTTGTAATTTTTCCGTATGGAATTTGTCTTGTGACTTGATAAACTCTTTCAAAAAAGCCTTCATTTTTCATTTTACTTAAAATATTCTTTATTTTAAACTTTTTGGGTATGTAAATTTAATAGTTTGTTGTAAATTTTATATAGGTTATCGGTTTATCATTTTCTAAATATTGTTTTTCATAAAAAGTCTGTATAGAGGTTGCCTCAATAGGAGGACTTGAACTTTTATAAATATCATGATTAGCATATAATATTTTATGTTTTCCTTCTTGTAATAAACCAAGTAAATAACCATGTAAAAATTCACTATCTGTTTTTAAATGAATTATACCATTATGATTTAATATGTGTTGATATTTTTTTAAAAAGACTTGAGTTATTAGGCGATGTTTGGTGCGTTTAAATTTTATTTGAGGGTCAGGAAATGTAATCCAAATTTCAGATATTTCGTTTTTGGAAAAACAAAGATCAATTAATTCAATTTGGGTTCTTAAAAAGGCAACATTTATCAAGTTTTCTTCTAATGCTGTTTTTGCTCCACGCCAAAACCGAGCACCTTTTAAATCAATTCCGATAAAATTTTTATTAGGATATTTTTTTGCAAGAGCAATTGTATATTCACCTTTTCCGCAGCCTAGTTCAAGAATAATAGGGTTTTGATTATTAAAAAAAGTATACCATTTTCCTTTTAAAGAAAAATCATTAAACACCTCATCACGAGTGGGTTGAATGACATTTCTAAAAATTTCGTTTTCACGAAACCGTTTCAATTTATTTTTACTTCCCACCGTAATTCAAGTTTGTAGAATAAAATTTATTCAGTACCGGCTTTTCTAAATTTTTGCAATTGACCTAACCAATAAAATAATAAAATAAAGCCTATACTAATAAAAATGGCATTTATAATGTTTGAACTCCACCATCCATCGGTAAAACGAAACGTATCGTATGGAGCAAATAAAACGTTAGTACAAAAGTCAGCAGTAGCTCTCCAAATATTGTTTATAATCATAATGATATTTTTTAAAATCAACCGAAACCTTTAGGCTTATGTTGTAAAGTTTTTTACATTAGCTTTAAACTTGCAAAATAATCAATTTTAAAGATAAAAGGTCTTTAAAAATGCAAATTTAAAAAATATCATTATGATTGCCAATTTTTTTAATAAAACTAAACCAATAAATTTTTTAGTTTTATCAGCAATGATGTTTGTTGTGTATAGCATTACTATTGTATTTGCTTTTTCTGGAGAGTTTTCAATAAATTTTTTTTTAAAAAAGAGCTTTTATTTGTCCTTGGCAATATTGATGCTTTTTATTTTGGATTTTATAATCAGAAAAAACATGCTAACACAAGATAATTCATTTGCCTTGTTTTTTTTTATTTTATTTTTTGGTTTCTTCCCTTTTTCCTTTGGAAATGTAAGCTTATTAGTTGCAATTTTTTTTTTATTACTGTCTTTTAGGAAGATTTATAGTTTAAGAACTTCATATAAAACTAAAGAAAAAATTTTTGATAGTGCTTTTTGGATTGGTATAGCAAGTTTATTTTATTATTGGAGTTTTGTATATATACTATTACTTTACCTAGCTATCATGATATTTTGGAAAAATGACTGGAAAAACTTTTTTATACCAATTATTGGTTTTATTACCCCATTATTTTTGTTGTATGTTTATTTTTTAGGAACAAATGATTTAAGTCAATTTTATGAAGTTTGGCATTTAGATTATGGTTTTAATTATCGTGCTTATAAGCAAGGTATATACATTTATCCTATAGTGTTTATATTAATCTTTGTATTGCTATCGATATACCCAACAACAGCAAAATCATTATCGGCAAAAAAAGACTTTAAAGCAACCTGGATTGTTCTAACATTTCAAACAGGTTTATCTTTTTTTTTAATTTTGATATCTCCAATAAAAAACGGCTCCGAATTTATTTTCTTGTTTTTTCCTTTAAGTATTATTTTTGCCAATTATATCCAAAATATTAAAAGGTATTGGTTAAAAGAAGTGATATTGTATCTTTTTTTAATTATGTATATAAGTGTTTATATACTATAGTTTTGTGCCAAAAGCCAAATCTCCAGCATCACCTAATCCAGGTATTATATAACCTTTATTATTTAGTTTATCATCAACAGTGGCCACCCATAAATGCGTATTTTCAGGAAAATAGTTTTTAATATATTCTATGCCTTCTTTTGCGGCAATAACTGCGACGATATGAATTTGTTTAATATTGCCTAATTTTTTTAAAGTATCATAAACGGCAACCAACGAACTCCCTGTGGCAAGCATCGGATCAGCTAATATTAATACTTTTTGATCTAAAGACGGAGAGGCTAAATATTCAACTTTTATATCAAAATCATCTCCAGATGTATGATGCCTGTAAGCAGAAATAAACGCGTTTTCAATTTGATCAAAATAATTTAAAATTCCTTGATGTAAAGGTAGTCCAGCTCTTAAAACAGAGCATAATACCAAATCTTTTTCACAAATTGAAATTTTTTTAATACCTAAAGGACTAGTAATATCTTCAATAGTATAACTTAATTCTTTACTTAATTCATAACTTAGTATTTCTCCTATTCTTTCAATATTTCTTCTAAAACGCATAGCATCTTTTTGAATATTTAAATCTCTAATTTCAGAAATAAAATTATTTAAAACGGAATTCGTATTATCTAATAGATGAATTATCATATAAGTTTATTTTTAACAAATATAAAGATATAACTTCTTCAATAACAAGTAAAATTTACAAGATTTTTCTATTAAAAATAGTTTACTTTTTTGTAAATTCACAATCTTAACCAATTTAAAAAACAATAAAAATTATGGGAATTTTTTCATTTTTATCAAATTCAGGAAAAAAAACAATCGATTCTACAGCAGATAATGCTGTAAATGCTTCAAAATTAGTCAATAACATTCAGTCATATGGTTTTGATGTAACCGACTTAGATATTGAAATTGACGGTGAAACAGCTAAAGTTTGGGGAGTTGCAGCAAATCAAGCGACTCGTGAAAAAGTTTTATTAGCTATTGGAAATACGAAAGGTATAGCCAGTGTAGATGATAAAATGACTACTGCAGTTCCAGAACCAGAAGCAAAATTTTATACTGTTGTAAGTGGTGACAGCTTAAGTAAAATTGCTAAAAAACAATATAATGATGCTATGAAGTATAATGAAATATTTGAAGCAAATAAACCAATGTTAAAAGATGTGAATAAGATTTATCCAGGTCAGGTGTTGAGAATTCCAAATTTGTAGATTAAAAGTTTTAACTAAATGAATTTAAAGGTGTCCTTGAAAATATATTTTAAGGACACTTTTTTTGTGGTAACATGGTCAAAATATTTGGTAATGCTAATAAAGTGATTAGATAATATTATTAATCTTATCAATTACTTGATTTGGAGATATACTTCGTATTGCTTCTTCATAACCATCACAAGTTTTATTGCCATAAATAGAACAAGGAATATTTGGGAATTTTTGAAGATTTGGAATCAAAGCATATTCCAAAGGTTGGTTAAATGGATAAAACCCGGTAAATGGATGTGTAATTCCCCAAATGGAAATTGTTTTTACATTTTGCATTGCAGCAAGATGTGAGTTTGCAGAGTCCATACTCACCATGCAATTTAAATGAGAAATTACAATCAACTCATCTTTTAGTTTGATTTTTCCGACGAGAGAAATGGTATTTTTAAACTTATTTTCAAAAGATTGTAGAATTTCTTTTTCTTTTTCTCCTCCTCCGAAAAGTAAGATCTTATAATTATTGTTTTCACTCAATTTAGAAATTACTTTCTCTATCAAATCTAAAGGATACATTTTTGTTTCATATTGTGCAAAAGGTGCAATTCCAATGATTTTTTTATAACCATTACCAATAATTTCTTTAATATTTTCAGGAATATTTTCTTTTTTAGGAAATTGAGGATTTTTTAAATCAATTTGAAATCCAAATTTTCTTAAAACATCAGCATATCTTTCATGCGTTGATTTTAATTGTTTAAATATTTTGTTTGTTGTTCTTGTTAAAGCTTTTTTTTCGGCTCTGCCTTTGTCAATTACTTCAATTTGATTCCATGTTTTCCTATCCGTAAGAAAGTAAAGCGAAAAGAAAAACCTCAAAACCTTTGATCTTAAAACATTATGGAAATCTGCAACAGCATCAAAATTTAAATTTTTTATTTCTTTGTAAAGTTTATATAATCCAATGATTCCTTTATGTTTATTATTAACATCTACAGCATAAAAAATAACATTTGGAATGTTCGCAAACAAGGGTTTTAAAAAAGAACGAGATAAAAAAGTTATTTTTACTTTAGGATTTTGAGCAACAAAAGCTCTTAAAACAGAAACGCACATTGCAACATCCCCCATTGCAGAAAGACGAATTACCAGAATATGTTTTGGATGACTCATAAATTAATGAAAAAACCTGCTCAAAGATAGCAGGTTCTTTTATAAAATTCTAAATTCTTGTTATCAAATAGAGATATAATTGTGTAGGTAAATTAATTTTAAACCTATAATTTATTCTTTAATAATTCTTTCTTGATGTGCAATGGATTCTTGATGAATGGCTTTAAATATTTTTTCGATAAATTCTTTTGTTAACCCTTGCTCTTCACCTTTTTCAACCATATTTTGTAAAATTTCTCGCCAACGAGTATTTTGTAAAACAGCAACATTCCTTTCTTTTTTTGCTTTGCCAATATTTTCAACAATTTGCATTCTTTCAGCTAAAGTTTCTAGTAACTGATCATCTTTTGCATTAATCTCTTTACGAAAAGCATTTAATTTTGAAACAGATTCTTCTTTTTCAAACCTTGGCTTTCTGATACGTAAATCTTTTATAATTTCAACCAATCGAACAGGTTTAATTTGTTGTTTGGCATCACTCCATGCTTCATCAGGATTGCAATGTGTTTCAATCATTAACCCGTCAAATTTTAAGTCTAATGCTGTTTGTGAAACATCAAATATTCCTTCTCTATTTCCACAAATATGAGAAGGATCATTGATTATTGGTAAAGTAGGATATTTACTTTTCAAATCAATAGGAATTTGCCAACTGGGAATATTTCTATATTGAGATTTTCTAAAAGATGAAAAACCTCTATGAATAGCCCCTAAATTTGTTACTCCCATTTTATGAAAACGTTCAATAGCACCTATCCATAGATCTAAATCTGGGTTTATTGGATTTTTTACTAAAACAATTTTATCAGTACCCTGAATAGCTTCTGCAATTTCTTGAACGGCAAATGGGTTTACCGCTGTACGAGCACCAATCCACAAGATATCAATATCAAATTCTAATGCTAGTTTTGCATGTTGTGCATTGGCTATTTCTATAGCAGTAAGTAATCCTGTTTCTTCTTTTACTTTTA
>DAOVTC010000154.1 GCA_030633285.1 Flavobacteriaceae bacterium | reverse complement strand
GCCTAAAATAGCAAATAAATTTTCAAAAGATGAATTGGTAGTGTTTGAAAAAGTACCGTATTTTAAATTTACAAATCAAGATGGTAAGCAAATAAGTAATAAAGATTTTGAAAATAAGGTTTTTATAGTTGAATTTTTCTTTACCACATGCCCTACAATTTGTCCTAAAATGAATGCCAATATGGTGAAAATACAAAATGAATTTTATGGAAATCCTAGTTTTGGAATTGCATCTTTTAGTATTGATCCTAATCACGATACTCCTGAAGTTTTAAAAGCGTATGCTACTGAAAAAGGAGCAACATTAAAAAACTGGCATTTTATGACAGGTAACAAAGATAAAATTTATAGTTTTTCAAATGATGGATTTAAATTATATGCAGGAGAAAATCCAGAGGCTGAAGGCGGTTTTGAACATTCTGGATTATTTGCACTTATTGATAAAAATGGATTTATCCGATCACGGAAAGTAAAAAATGGAGATAACGAAAATCCGATTAAATACTATGATGGTTTAGACTCAAAGCAAGTACAATGGATAAAAGAAGACATTGCTTTACTATTAAAAGAATAAGTGACATATAAATAAATGTCATTTCGATCGAAGCAGAGGCGTAGATGAGAAATCTTATTAATAATTTTGAAATTTTGAAAAATTCCAATAAAAAATATAACAATATGATTATAGTGTTATCTATAATTATTCCTATGGCTGTCGCAGTTTTATTTAGAGTGAAATTAGATATAAAATTGCCTGTTTTTTTACCACCAATTTACGCATCTATAAATGCTTTAACTGCTTTGGTTTTAATAATTGCAGTATGGGCAATTAAAAATAACAAAAGAAAATTGCATGAAAGGTTAATGAAAACTGCAATTATTTTCTCAGGTGTTTTTCTTTTGTTATATCTTACTTATCACATGACTTCAAATTCTACTTCTTTTGGTGGAGAAGGAACAATCAAATACTTATACTTTTTTATTCTCATTACACATATTTTATTGTCAATTGTTGTAATTCCTTTTGTGTTAATTACCTTTGTAAGAGGAATTACTAATGATTTTGAAAGACATAAAAAAATAGCTAAAATTACTTTTCCGTTATGGTTGTATGTTGCTGTAAGCGGAGTTGCCGTTTATTTAATGATTGTACCCTATTATTAAAAATGAAAAAGAAACTCTTTATAATATTATTTTTTCTGATGATAAACCAGTCATATGCACAATGTGCCATGTGTAGAGCAGTTGTTGAGCAAGGAGGTGAAGATATGGCAGAAGGCATTAATTCTGGAATTATTTATTTAATGATTTTCCCATATTTAGTAATTGGAGCAGGAATATTTTTTTTATACAGAAATTGGAAGAAAAGTAAAGGGTAATTTATATTTTATAATTGTGTAACAAATTTTATTTTCACTCGTCTTATTTCAAAAATTCAATAACAGATGAAAACCAAATTTACTTTTATACTTATTTTTACTTTAATCCTATCAGTTTATTCTCAAGATTCAAGTACTAATTTTAAAAAATGGACATTAAGAGAATGTGTTGATTATGCTATAGAAAATAATCTAACTGTTAAACAAAGTGAATATGATATTTCATTAGCAGAAATAGATAGAAAAGATGCTATAGGTAATTTTATACCAAGTTTAAATTTAAATAGCTCACATTCGTGGAATTCAGGTTTAACAACCGATGTTACAACAGGAGTTTTACGTAATCAAACAACGCAAACAACATCAGGAGGTGTTTCTTCTGGAGTTCTTATCTACAAAGGATTACAAAATCATAATCAATTGCGAAAAGCTGATTTGAGCATATTGGCAAATCGTTATCAATTAGATAAGATTAAAGATGATATTTCTTTAAATGTAATCAATGCATATTTGCAAGTTTTATTTGGAAAAGAAGGTGTTAACGTTGCAATACCTCAATTAGAAATATCAAGAGAACAATTAAACAGAACTAATAAATTAGTAGAAGCAGGGACACTACCTAAAGGTGATTTATTAGATATACAAGCAACTTTAGCCATTGATGAGCAAAATTTAATTATTACTCAAAATAACGTAGAAATTTCTTTAATAAGTTTAGCGCAACTTTTACAATTAAGTGATTATGAGAATTTTGATATTGCAGAAGATGAAATTTCTAATTTACCATTGGTTAATTTAGGAAATTATTCGGTTGATGATATTTATAATAAAGCTCTTGAAAACCGTAATGAAATTAAAGTTGCTAAAACTAATATTGAAATTGCAGAGAAAGATATTAAACTCGCAAAGGGTGCACTTCAGCCAACATTATCAGGTTTTTATAATTGGAATTCAAGATATTCAAATTTAGATAGAATTGTTGGTTTTGAAGTTGATCAAGATAATCCAACAAGAATAATTGGTCAAGTAGAAGGAACAGGTCAAAATGTGATTACTCCAAACGAAAGTCCAATTTTAGGAAGCCCTGAAGGATTTTCTGATCAATTTTTTGATAGAAATAAAGGAAGCTCATTTGGGCTGAGTTTAAGTATTCCTGTATTTAATGGTTTTAGAGCTTCTAATAATGTGAAAAGAGCTAAAGTTTATTTTGAAAAGCAAAAAAACCGTTTAGGAGAAGAAGAATTAGTTCTTGAAAAAATAATACATACTGTTTATGCAGATGCTTTAGGAGCTCTAAAACTATATGAAGCTACACAAAAATCACTTGATGCACAAAAAGAATCTTTTAGATATGCTCAAGAAAAATTTAATGTTGGTGTGATGAATTCCTTTGATTTTAGTCAGATAAAAAACCGATTGGTAAAAGCAGAATCTGATTTTTTAAGAGCTAAATATGATTTTATCTTTAAAGTAAAATTACTCGAATTTTATTATGGCATACCTGTTGAAATTCAATAATTTTGTATAAATTTTATCACAAAGGTATTTATTTGAATATTGGCAATCATATTAAACATAGAAACAGCAACAAAGAATTGTTCGGTTAGTTTATCTCAAAAAGAAGAAGTATTGGCTTTAATTGAGTTAAATGAAGGTCAGTTTTCGCATGCCGAAAAATTACATACTTTTATTTTAGATGTTTTAAAAGCTTCTGGAAAGAAAATGAAAGATATTGATGCCATTGCTGTAAGTAAAGGTCCTGGCTCTTATACTGGATTAAGAATTGGTGTTTCAGCCGCAAAAGGATTGTGCTTTTCATTAGATAAACCATTAATTTCAATTCCTACATTAACTTCATTGGCAAATGCAATTTCTGTAAAAGAAGGAGAATTTATTATTCCTCTTATTGATGCGAGGCGAATGGAGGTTTATAGCTCAGTATTTGATAATAAATACCAACAAATTTGTAAAACTAAAGCTGAAATAATTGATGAAAATTCTTTTTTAGAGTTTTTAGAAAAAGGAAAAGTATATTTTTTAGGAGATGGCGCAGCAAAATGTAAAGAATTTATCAAGCATTATAATGCTATTTTTCTTGACGGATATTTTCCTTCAGCAAAAGAAATGGCTAAACTTTCTTGTTCTAAGTACAAGAAAAACGACACTGAAGATGTTGCTTATTTTGAACCTTTTTATTTAAAAGATTTTGTAGCTGGTTTGCCAAAAAAGTTATTTCAATAATAAAACAAGTAACAAAGCAATAATTGCAGGTAAAGCCTGTATATAAAAAAGTTTT
>DAOVTC010000161.1 GCA_030633285.1 Flavobacteriaceae bacterium | reverse complement strand
TATCTTGTTTGCACGACATAAGTGTCAGAAATTCCAATAATATCATTCCCTCTTACTTCTAAAACTTCTCCTTTAGATTTAGATTCGACATCATTATAAGCAAATTCAAAACCATATCCAAAATTTCTATTTTTTGATTTGGTTAAATTTGCTGTAAAATCTCCGTTTAAACTATAAACATTTACTTTTTCAAATTTTGAAGATCGGTCAAGGCTTTCAAATTTTCTATCAATCCTAGATTCTTTAATATTTTGAAATGCCATTGTAATAGTTCCTTTATCAAGCCATTTTTTATTTAAATCTAAATTCAATTGAGAAGAAAGTAATAAACGGTTTTGAGGACCATAATACCATTCTGCATATTTTAATTTTTCATCATCCATTTCCATTAACTTATCAAATCTATTTATATCAGATGATGTACTATATTGTAAGTTAAAAATTATATCACTTTTTTTACTTAAAGGAATAAATACTTTTTGTAATATATCTGTCTGATCAAAGCCAACATTTCTTTGTTTTTCTGGGTCAGAATTAATAACCGAAACTGGATTATAAAATTTATCTGTATTATTAGAGTATTCAAATTGTTTGCCCCAATTATTAAAACCATGTTGCCTGTATTCACCCATTTTTAAATCTCCAAATTTACTATGTGAAATACTGGTATAAGTAGCCACTTTCTTCATTTGTAACTCTACACCCGCTTGTATTATAAATCCATTATTTACAGTACTAAAACGAGATAAAAAATCAGTATTTACTATATTTTTTTCACTTGTTTTGGGTTTACGGGTATAATAATGAATTACACCACCCAATGCATCAGATCCATAAATTACAGATGATGGTCCGAAAATAACTTCTGTACGGTCTAATATATTTGGTGAAATAGTAATTGAATTTTGTAAATGTCCTTTTCTATAAATTGCGTTATTCATTCTAACTCCATCAACAACTAATAAAATTCGATTAGCCTCCATCCCTCGAAGTATAGGACTTCCTCCTCCAAATTGTGTTTTTTGGACATTAACCCCAGGAATTTTTGACAACATATCAGCAGATGTTTGTGGAGTCGAATTTTGAATTTCTTTACTTGAAAATACAGCAATCTGTTCAGCTATTCTTGTAATATCTTCTTTCCCTTTTGTTGCCGATAAAAAAACTTCATTAAGTAATTCTGATTTGTATTGTAAATAAATAGTTATTTTTTCTTTTTGAAACTGTTTTTTCATTAATTCAAACTCAACATAACTAACATGTGAAAAAGTAAGTAGTTCTAATTCTGAAAAAACTCCTAAGTCTATTATACCATTTTTATCAGAAATTATACTTTTACTGTTATCTTCATTTCTTACCTGAACGTTTTGAATTGGAAACTCAGAATCTTTATCTAAAATGACACATTTTTGAGCATAAGAAAAATGCCCAATAAGAAAAAATAAAATAAAATAAATGTATTTCATATTACTTAAAAACTTCATTTAATACGTTCAATGATTTTGGTTTTTTAAATCCTGGTAAATGCAACTCATAATAATCAAGTAAAATATTTAAGATTATTTTTCTAGTTTTAGAATTTAGGTGTAAACGTTCAATTACATCAAAATTTATGCCGATTAATGATTTAAATAAAAATAATTTTTCTCCATAAATATAATGATTTAATGATTTAACATTAGTAAAATATCCTTCTGCTAAATTAAAATATTGAGAATGTGTTTTTTTTGTTTCAGGATAAAATCCTAAATATTTCGTTAAGTTCAATAAAAAAAGAAGGTGGAAATTTGCTGTATTTTCATGAGTATCTAACCAAATTAATGCCGTTTCAATAAATTGAAACAATCTTGGGTTTTTTTCTTCCTCACGAAGTGAACTAGATAGTGTTTCTGCTAAAAATAGAGCTATTGATTGCTTAAAAATATCTACTGATATTGTTTGGTATAAATAAGATACTCTCGCTTCTTGAATACTGTTTAAAGTTCCTTTATTATTGTGATTTGCCGTTAAATTTAACTGTGTTAGTGGTTGAAAATAAGCAACACTTACTGCTAAGTTAGATTTTTTATTTTTGGGTTTTAAAATTCTTTTTAGCAGATATGATTTTACTCCTTCTTCAGTAAAACACTTTACAATTAAGTCTGATTCACCATATTTTAATGATGTTAGTACAATTGCTTTTGTTTTTACAAGCATATTAATTGATAATGGCTATTTTAGTAGATGAAGTTTCTGATTTATCAGGGCTAGTTAATAAAATAATATAAACTCCTGACGCTACTTTATGACCAGCTAAGTTTGTTTTATTCCAAATCACTTTTCCTCCTTTTATCTCTTGTCCTTCTTCAACATTAGTTTCATGAACTAGTCTACCAGCTGTGTCTAAAATTTTAACATTGGTTCCTCGTGGTAAATGTGTTCCGTTTCTACCATCAATAGTTACAAATTCATGTTCTTTTTTGACAGGGTTTGGATAAGCATAAACTTGACCTAATGTTTCTCCAAAAGGCGCTACATTATTATTAAAAGCAACGATACCTTTATCTGTTGCAAAATAAACTTTCCCATTACTATTATCAACTTTAACTTTTAACACACGATTTGAAGGTAAAGGAGAGTTGTCTTTATTAAAATTAAAAAGAGTCTCATTTCCGGAAGGATTTGTACCAAGAGCTCCACCTGTATCTGTTCCAAACCATTTATTTTCAGCACCATCAATTGCAATTGAATTTATTGGTTGATCTCCTAATAATTTTTTAGGAATTCCGTCATCTTCAATTATTACCGGTTTAGCATCATAAATATTAGCATCAAATAAACCTTCTGTATTCGAAAAAACTACCATTCCTTTTTGTGTACCAATCCATATTCTATTATTTCTGTCAACTGCTAAAGTTCGAACATTTAAATCAGGTAATGAACCTTTAGTAGCTTCAGTTATTAATGCTCTTTTTCTATTCCCGGATTCATTAAAAACTAATGCTCCATTTCTTCGAGATCCAATCCATATACTTCCGGTTTTATCAATTACTAATTCTGTTAAACCAAGAGCAGGATTTGTTAGTATTGAACTCAAATCAAAACTACTCCAAGAACCATTAGTACTCAACTTTTTTAAACGATTAGCAATCCATGCATTAGCAACCCAAAAATTACCTTGATTATCAAAATCTGAACCGTTTATTCTAATAGATGTATTAGGCGAACCATCAGGATAAAGATCTTCCAAACCACTATTTGTATCATCCCATAAAATAAGTGGGGTGTCATTTTCAATTACTAAAATTCCACTATTCCATGAGCTGATATATACTTTATTCTCTTCTTGAGGATCTATAGTAATATGAACTAGATCTACAGCTGGAAAATTTGAATTATATGAAAAATTAATCCATTTATCATTTTCATTTAAAATATCATTATAATGGCTATAGCCAAACCTTTTTCCTAAGGGAGTAAAAGCGCCATCATATCCT
>DAOVTC010000180.1 GCA_030633285.1 Flavobacteriaceae bacterium | reverse complement strand
CCCCTATCTAATTCTAAGATCCAACCAGCAACATTATCTAAAAAATATCTATCATGGGTAACTGCAATTACAGTACCTTTATATTGCGCCAAATGGTGTTCTAACCAATGAACAGATTCAGCATCTAAATGATTTGTAGGTTCATCTAATAATAAAACATCTGGTTGCTGCAATAATATGCGACAAAGAGCTACTCTTCGACGTTCACCTCCAGATAAGTTTTTAATTGGAGTATCTCCTTCTGGTGTACGCAATGCATCCATTGCTATTTCTAACTGAGTATCAAGTTCCCAAGCATTTAAAGCATCTATTTTATCTTGCAATTCAGCTTGTTTAGCCATCAACTTTTCCATTTTATCAGCATCAGAATACACCTCTTCTAGACCAAACATATCGTTGATCTTATTATATTCATCCAATATTGATACTGTTTCTGCTACACCCTCTTTTACTATATCAATTACTGTTTTATTTTCATCTAATTCAGGCTCTTGAGATAAATACCTTACTGTATAATTAGGTGAAAATGTCACATCACCTTGAAAATTTTTATCAATTCCTGCAATAATTTTTAAAAGAGTAGACTTACCGGAACCATTTAAGCCTAAAATTCCAATTTTTGCTCCATAAAAAAAGCTTAAATATATATTTTTAAGTACTTGCTTATTAGTGCTTTTATAAGTTTTACTAACTCCATTCATGGAGAAAATTACTTTTTTATCATCTGACATGCTCTAAATTTTTTATATTAATTTACAAATATAACCAAGATTTGTTTGTGAAATGTTTTTAAGAAAAGAATAAAAAAAACCTGCTAAAAGCAGGTTGTTTTATTAATAATCTAAATGATTTAGGTAGATTAACTTTTTTTGCCACAACTTCAAATTTTCATTGTATTTGGCAATATTTTTATACACATTTCTTACTAACGGATTATCTTCAGATGCATTAGAAATAAAACTAATATTATTTTCTAACTGCTTAATTTCTTTGGTAAGTTCATCAACTTTCCTTCTTACAAATAAGTGTTCACTTTCAATTTTACGAGTGTCTTTTTGTTCTGAATAAGTATCAATTATGTTTTTAAATTTTAAAAATATTGCTTCCTCTTTATCAATATTTAATATTTTATAAGCAGCATCTAATGTTTTATTAAACTTTGTATCAACATGTCGCATTTTTACAGGAACAACTCCTAATTCTTTCCAATCTTTTATATAAGAATTCACTAAATCTAAAGTCAGATTATTATCCTCTTGATTGATTTGCATCTTAAATTGTTCTAGTAATTCTTTTTTCTTATTAAAGACTTCTGTCTGTTCTTTATTTGCATCATCTTGTTTGTTATGTAATCGATCAAAATAATGATTACATGCATTTTTAAATCTTTTCCAAATTTTATCAGAATCTCTTCTGGGCACATGCCCTATATTTTTCCAATCAAATTGTATTTTTTTAAAAACTTCTGTAGCTATATCCCAATCTTCAGTATCTTTTAATGATTCTGCTTGCTCTACTAGAAGCAATTTTTTATTTAAATTTTCAGATTGATCTTTTTTAATTCCTTTATAAAAGTGATTTTTAGCTTTATTAAAACTTCGTGTTGCATCTTTAAATAATTGCCAAATCTCTTCATTTTTTGATCTCGGAACACGACCAATAGCAAAAAATTCTTCTCGTATTTTTTCTAAATTCTTAATATTATCTTGCCATAACTTATGAGAAGTAATGTTGTCAATATTTATAGTTTTTATTTTTTCAATTACGGCTAATTTTAAGTCTACATTTTCTTTAAACTTAGCATCCAATTGATCTTGAAATTCATGACGTTTGTTGTGTATTTTTTTTGTGGCTTCACTGAATTTATTCCAAATATCCTCACGCATATCCCTAGCAACAGGTCCAATATCTTCTTTCCACATTCGATGCAATATTTGTAACTCTTTAAAGGCTTGATTTATATCGGTTTTTTCAGCTAGTTTTTCTGCTTTTTCAACCAATTTAGATTTTTCTTCCAAATTGTGTTTAAAATCTAAATCTCTAAAATCATTGTTTAAATGCAGTAAATCATAAAAACGTTCAACATGATGATGGTAAGTTCTCCAAACATCATTGTATTTTGAATGAGGTATTTGACCAATACTACGCCATTCATCTTGCAACAATCTGAAGTTTTTATACATAGTCGAAGCCTCAGCATTATCTATTAAATCCTTTAATTTTTCAATCAATTGTAATCGATCTTCAAGATTTTGTTTTTGCTCTCTTTCTTTATCTTTATAATACCTTTGGCGTTTCTTTTTAAATTCTGAAGTCAGTTCATTAAATTTTTGTTTAACCGGAGAAAAAAAATTAAAATCAATTTCATTACCACCTTCTTTAATAAATTCTTCTTTTTTTTCTCCAATAAAAATTTTGAACTTGCCTGTAAAATCTTTTTTTAATATTTCCAATTGATCTTTAATATCTTGAATTGAAAATTGATGAAGTAAATCTTGCATTGCATCAACTAATTCATCTAAAGATAGTTTGGCGTAATCAATAATAGGAATTTCTTTACTTTCTTTACTTTCTTTTTTCTCTTTCTCTTTATCAGATGGAACAGCACTTTCATCTTCGGTAGTTTCTATACTCTCTATTGTAGATTTTTTATCAACTGAAACATCTTCATTTGTGCTTTTTTCATCCAGAGATCTAGTATTTTCATTCTTTTCTTTTTCTTCTTCTAATGAGGTAGAAGAATTTTCTGAACTGGCATCAACAATTTCTTTGGGCTCTATCTTAACTTCCAATCGCTCCTTTTCATCCTTTATTTCTTCTATTTTTATCTCATCAACAGCTTCTTCATTAGCCTTATTTTTATTTAAGCTTTCTATATTTTCATTTTTATCAATATCATTTTTGATATTTTTAGT
>DAOVTC010000139.1 GCA_030633285.1 Flavobacteriaceae bacterium | reverse complement strand
AGCAATTATGCTTTCTAATTCTGAAGAAGGCTTAAATGGAGTAGAGGAGTTGCGATTTGTTGTTGAAAGTATTGAAGATTTAGGATTAAAAAGTGCCATTTTAGAGCTAGATGTAACTTTGGCGAGAGGTTTAAATTATTATACCGGTGCAATTTTTGAAGTACAAACCAACAAAGTAAAAATGGGATCTATTGGAGGTGGTGGAAGATATGATGATTTAACAGGAGTATTTGGCTTAAAAGATATTAGTGGTGTGGGAATTTCATTTGGTTTAGATAGAATTTATTTGGTGTTAGAAGAGCTTAATTTGTTTGGTGAAGCCGAATTACTTAAACCTCAAGTTATCTTTTTAAATTTTGATGAGAATGATACGTTATTGTATTTAAAAGCAATTAAAAAACTTCGTGAAAACAATATCAAATGCGAGTTATATCCTGATTTGGCACAAAGCAATAATCAACAAAAAAAGCAATGGAAATATGCTACCAATCGTGAAATAAAATATGTAGTTTCTAAAACAGAAAACAATTTATTCACACTTAAAAATACAATAACCGGAAATCAAACCTTGTGTAATATCAATGACATTACTCGTCTAATTAATAAATAAAAAGTCAGAAATTAATAACTAAGTTGTATTTTTGTAAATTAAAATAAAACGATCATGTTTGAAGGAAAAATTGTTAAAAATAACACTATGATAGACGAAATAGGTGATAATCACATATCTAGTTCTGCTAAAACACCTTTAAGAAAAGATGCATTTTCTTTATCAGATGAAGAAAAAATAAAATCTATTGAAAAAGATTTTGTCAATGTTTTGCATACACTTGGTATGGATTTAAATGATGATAGCTTAAAAGGTACTCCTTTGAGAGTTGCAAAAATGTTTGTAAATGAAATATTTGGTGGCTTGCACCCTGATAGAAAACCAAAACTATCAACTTTTGATAATAACTACAATTATGGAGAAATGTTGGTTGAAAAAAATATTACTGTTTATTCAACCTGTGAGCATCATTTGCTGCCAATTGTTGGTAGAGCTCATGTAGCTTATATTTCTAATGGAAATGTTATCGGTTTATCAAAAATGAATCGTATTGTTGATTATTATGCCAAAAGACCACAAGTACAAGAACGCTTGACTATGCAAATAGTACAAGCATTACAAGAAGCATTAAACACAAAGGATGTGGCATGTGTTATTGATGCCAAGCACTTATGTGTAAATTCTAGAGGCATAAGAGATATTGCAAGTAGTACTGTAACTGCCGAATTTGGAGGAAAATTTAAAGATATCTCTGTTAAAAGAGAGTTTTTAGATTATATCAAATTGGAAACAGAATTTGAATAAATATAAAATATCAATTTAATAGAGTAGAGGTGTTGTTTTAAAGCAACACCTTTTTTATTTATAAGTTTTGTAAAAATTCTAAAGTATCAACATCATCAGCATAATCCCATAATTGTGGTTTTTGCGTTTCTCCAAATTTAATACCCTCATTTCCGACAATACATTGAATAAGATCTTTATCTATTTGTAATTTTTGGCTTAATCCTTCTAAATTTTCATAATATTCATAAAATAAAGAAGCAATTGGTGATGAGTAACTAGTATCTTCTTTTAACATTAAAAAACCATTTTCTACAATTTTAAACTGACTCATTAGGTAAACGGCCTTATTATAATCATAATTATTTTCATACTTTTTATAATTAATGATATCATTGTAATGATAAATTGCATTAAAAAGTTTGTCAAAATCATAATTTTTTGGAACAAATATTTTTGCAACACTACGACAACCTAAACCAAAATACCTAAATATATCTTCACCTAAATTCTGTAAATCCTCTTTAGATTCATCGCCTGTAAGTATTGCTACTGAATTCCGGTTTTGGCGAATTATACTTGGGTATTTTCCAAAATAATAATCAAAATACCTAGCAGTATTATTGCTTCCTGTTGCAATAACTGCATCAAAATTATTTAATTTTTCATCGGTGAACAAAATTTTACCTTTAAATTCAGGTTCAACTTTTTCTAAATATTTAGCAATTAATGGTAAAAAATGTTTATCGTTAGATGATTGTTTAACAATGATATTATTTCCTGAAATAAGTACTGATAAAAAATCATGAAACCCTACCAAAGGTATATTACCTGCCATGATAATTGCAATGTTTTTTGAAGTAGGTTTATTTATACTATAAGAAGAACTCCATTTAGTTAAATCTTTGTTATTTAATAATTTACTCCAATTATAAAAAGAATATAATATATTGTCTTCCGTAAACCAGCCATTAAATTCTTTTGCTCTTTTAATTTGTTGCTTAAATGACTCAAAAAATAAATCATTGTAAAGTACTTTATCTTTTTTTACAATGTCTTTTGGTTGAAACTGTCCTAAAAAATCTCCTAATTTTACAATTGCTTCAATTCTTTTATTAACTAGCATGTTTGATTGAATTTATTTAAAATATTGATATTATATTTGTGTACAAATTTAACTAAAAAAATCATGGCAATAATTATTACTGATGAATGTATAAACTGTGGAGCATGTGAGGCAGAATGTCCTAATAACGCAATTTACGAAGCATCAGAAGAGTGGAAATTTTCAGATGGAACAGAGTTAAAAGGAGATATTTTATTGCCAAATGGAGTTTCTTTTAATGCATCTGAAGATCAAGAGCCTTTAAGTGATGAAGTATATTATATCATTCCCGATAAATGTACAGAATGTAAGGGATTTCATGATGAACCACAATGTGCTGCTGTTTGCCCGGTAGACTGCTGTATTCCAGATGATAATCACATAGAAAATGAAGAAGAGTTATTAGCGAAAAAAAGATTTATGCATAAAGAATAGTTATCATTTGTTGCCTGATATAGACACAAGACCACTTTGCTGCAAGAAAAAAGAATAAAGAATCATCAGTGGTTAAAGCAATTTTATTCCGTCATTATACAGTTCAATAATCTTTTGTTTGTATAAATTTCCCAATCCTTTTTTAAAGGCTTTTTTACTTAAGCCTAATGTATGTTTTATATCTTCAGGTGAACTTTTATCTGTCAAATCCAGAAAACCATCATTTTCTTTTAATGCGGTAAGAATAATGTTAGAATTACTATCTATACTGCTTTTATAGCCTATGGGTTCTAAAAGAATATCAATTTTACCATCTTCTCGTATTTGTTTTACATACCCTTTCATTTTGTCTCCAGCGTGAATATTTTTATGAATATCTGAGCTAAAAATTAATCCTTTATATTTATTATTAACGATTACATTCATTCCTAAATCTGTCATTTTATAAAGTAAGAGATCAACTTCATCACCTGAATTTATATCTGTTACATCAAAAAACACAAATTTATTTATTTTATTTGAGCCAATTAATCGATTGGTTTCTTCATCTTTAAACATAAAAACCAAGTACCAATTATCTTCCTCCATCATCCCTGCCTGTTCATTGTAAGGAACTCTTAAGTCTTTTTTTGGTATTCCCCAATCCAGAAAAGCACCTTGTTGGTTTATTTCCTTTACTTTTAAAAAAGCAAATTCATGTAATTGTATAAGTGGTTTTGATCTTGTTGCAATAAGCTGATCTTCAGAGTCTTTATAAATAAAAACTTCTATTTCATCATCAATTATTAAATCATCAGTAATATTAGTATTTGGCAAAAATGTTTCAATACTGTCATTATCTATTAAATAATAACCATTTTTAATTACTTTGCTGACTTTGAGTTTGTTTATTTTCCCGATTTCCATAAGTAGTGTAAAGATAAATAATACTATTAATTTTGGGCTAATAACGTTTAAAAAATAAAAAAACCTATCAAATTTGATAGGTTTAATTCTTTAAAAAAAGGTAAATAGTATTTATTAAACTACTTTTACATTTACTGCGTTCATTCCTTTTTTGCCTTCTTGTAATTCAAATTCTACAACATCACCTTCACGAATTTCATCGATTAATCCAGAAATGTGTACAAAATGTTCTTTGTTTGAACCGTCTTCAGTTATAAATCCAAATCCTTTAGACTCATTGAAGAATTTTACTGTTCCTTTACTCATTGTTATAATTTTAAAATATAATTAAAGTGCAAAAGTAATGTTTTATAATGTTATTTTATAATTTTTTAATATTTAAATTTTATTCTCAATTTAGATATATTAAAATTT
>DAOVTC010000006.1 GCA_030633285.1 Flavobacteriaceae bacterium | reverse complement strand
GCTCCTGAGTATGTAGCCAAAGTAATTAAATCTTATCGTAACGCGATTGATAGTATTGCTGATGGAACTTATGATAAAGAAAAAGTTATTGGTTGGATGCTGGAATTAGAAAAAGTTTATAATCGTGGATTTTGGAACGGATATTATCTCGGACAAAAATTAGGTGAATGGAGTAATGGTTCTGGTTCTCATGCAACACAAAAAAAAGTTTATATAGGTAAAGGAATGCACTTTTTCCCTAAGGCTAATATTGGTGAATTTAAACTAGAAGCTTTTGATGTTAAAGTTGGCGATACAATTTTAATAACTGGTCCGACTACGGGGGCAAAAGAAATGGAAATAAAGGAAATGTTTGTAAATGATGTTAAAGGAGATAAAGCTAAAAGAGGTGATTCTATAACAATTCCTCTTGATTTTAGAATTAGACCTAGTGATAAATTGTACAAAATTGTAATAGTTGAAAAAGAAGTTGAGAATGCTTAACTCAATAAAATGAAATTATACTCTCTTTTAAAATTAAATCGATTTATAAAAAACCATCGAATTAAATTTTTCGGACTTTTTTTATTTCATAAATTAAATAAGAGATATTTAGCCGTTCATTTTGACCCAGTAAATGCCTGTAATTTACGCTGTAAGATGTGTTATTTTACTGATGAAGATTATGTAAAAAAACTCAAAGGTGTTTTTGATGAAAATGATTTACCTCGTTTAGCAAAAGCTGTTTTAAAAAGAGCAATAAAATTTCAAGTTGGCTGTGGTACTGAACCTACGCTGTATAAACATTTAGATAAAGTTTTTGCTATTGCTAAAAAGTATCAAGTTCCGTATATTTCATTAACTACAAATGCAAATTTATTAACAAAAGAAAAACTAAAGCTTTGGATTGATAACGGTTTGAATGAAATTATTGTTTCCCTTCACGGAATACATAAGAAAACCTATGAAAATTTTATGCAAAAAGGAGATTATGAAAATTTCCACCAATCACTTCAAATAATAACAGAGATTAAAAAGGAATACAAAAATTTATCTTTGAGGATTAATTATACTTTTAATGAAGATAATTTCAATGAATTATCTGATTTCTTCACAACTTTTGGTAAGTACAACATCAATACTTTGCAATTACGGCCAATTAGTAATTTAGGAAACACAGCCTATCAAAATTTTAAAATGGATAAAATAATTCCTGTTTATGATAAAATAATTGGTGACATAAAAACAAGCTGCAAATCAAAAAACATAACTTTGATAGCTGCCCCATTGGCTAAAAATTTGGTTTCTCGAAAAAATGAGGAAAGTTTAATTTACAAATATACTTATTGTTATATTTCTCCTAACGAATTTTGGCATAAAGATTTTGATTGGAAAAATGAAACTTATAATGATTATGCAAACCGAAAAAATATTCCACAAAAATTGTTAAGAAATGTATTTACTTCTTCTAAAAAAATAAAAAAATTGCAAACAGAGAATTTAAATTATAAGATTAGTTAACAAAAGTTACTTGTGTAATGAAAATGTTAAAATTGCAAATAAGGCTATGGCTATAAAAATTCCGATTGCTATAATCCAAATATTTTTATAATAAAATTGGTGTAGTTTGATATCCTTTCTGTAACTCCAAATCATTGCTCCAATAAAAAAAATTGCAAAAACTGCCCCAAAAATATATTGTCCTTTACTAAACATTTTATTTTTATATTTATGCCTGCAAATTTAAGTTAAATTTAATAACATGAGTAAAAAAGCTATAATTTTTGGAGCAACATCGGGTATTGGTAAAGAACTGGCAAAACTTTTAGTAAATGATGATTACATAGTAGCAATCACAGGTAGGCGAGAAGAGAAATTAAAAGAAATACAATCTACTAATCCAAATAAATATATTATAAAAAAACATGATGTAACCGATTTGAAATCTTCAGAAAAAGTTTTTCAAGAATTAATTCAAGAACTTGAAACAGTTGATTTAATTGTTTACAGTTCGGGTGTAGCTGAACCTAATTATAATTTAGAATGGGATAAAGAATTACCAACACTAGAAGTTAATGTAATTGGTGCAGTTAAAATTTATGGATTAGCCTATAATTTTTTTCATAAGCAAGGTTTTGGTCATTTGGTAGGAATATCTTCTGTTGCAGGGTTAAGAGGAAACCGACATGTACCTGCATATTTTGCGTCAAAAGCTTTTCAAAATAATTATTTTGAATCGCTTTGGATGAAAGCAAAACGAAGTAAATCTGATATTTATATTACTGATATTGCTCCAGGTTTTGTGGATACTAAAATGGCATTGGGTGATACTTTTGGAATGGCAAGCATAGATAAAGCAACAAAACAAATTTATATAGCTATTAAGAGAAAAAAGAAAAAAGCTTATATCACAAAAAGATGGGGATTAATAGCGTGTATTATGCGAGTTTTACCTGCAAGTTTAATAATGAAAACATAAGTTGATGAAAAAAAGATTAAAAGCAGTACAAGACTTTCATAATGCCTTTGGCTTGGGAGTTGAAGAATTACCAATAGCTAAATTATCTGAGCAAAAATTAAAACTTCGTTTTGATTTAATGGCTGAGGAAAATGAAGAGTATTTTGAAGCTGCACAAAATAACGATTTGGTTGAGGTTGCAGATGCTCTTGGTGATATGCTTTATATTTTATGTGGTACCATTTTAGAACACGGAATGCAATACAAAATTGAAGAAGTTTTTGATGAAATACAACGAAGCAATATGAGTAAGCTTGGTGCTAATGGAAAACCTATTTATCGTAAAGATGGAAAAGTAATGAAAGGTCCCAATTATTTTAAACCAAATATCTCATTGATTTTAGAGAAATAAAAAATTCCTGTAAAATTGTACAATTTTACAGGAATTATAAATCTTAAATTTTCAATTATTTATATTATTTCATATCTCCAACCAAACTTATCTTCGGCACGGTTATATTGAATATCTGTAATACGTTTTTTCATTCTTGATGCATAACTGTTTCCAATTTCTGGTAAATCATAATCTTTATCTTGAAAGCCAAAGCCAGAAATAGGAGAAATAACAGCAGCAGTACCTGCTCCAAACATTTCTTTTAAAGTCCCATTATTTGATGCTTCAATAATTTCATTAACAGTAATTCTTCTTACTTCTACATTAATTCCTTCATCTTCAGCAATGGCAATGATACTTTTTCGGGTAATACCATCTAAAATTCTATCACTTGTTGGGGCAGTTATTAAAGTATCACCAATTCTCATGAAAATATTCATTGCACCTGCTTCTTCTATGTATTGGTGTGAAGTATCATCAGTCCAAATAACTTGTTGGTATCCTTTTTCATTAGCCAATTGAGTTGGGTAAAACTGACCACCATAATTACCACCGGCTTTAGCATAACCAACACCACCATTAGCCGAACGTGAGTATTTTTGTTCAATTAAAACCTTTACTTTACCAGAAAAATAAGACCCTGAAGGTGAACATGCAATTATAAATTTATATTCATCTGATGGTGAAGCATGAAAACCATTTCCTGTAGCAAAAACAAATGGACGGATATATAAAGAACTTCCTTCTGTCGTAGGAATCCATTCACTATCAACTTTTAATAAAGCTTTTAAACCTTCCATAAAATATTCTTCAGGAAATTCTGGTATTGCTAATCTTTTTGACGAAATATTGATGCGTTTTTGATTATCTAATGGTCTGAATAACCAAATTTTACTTTCAGTATCTTTATAAGCTTTCATTCCTTCAAAAACTGATTGACCATAGTGGAATATTTTAGATGAAGGATCTAAACTTATATTTTGATAAGGAATTACTTGCGGTTGTTGCCATTTACCATCTTTATAATCACAAACAAACATGTGATCAGTACAAACTTGACCAAAAGGTAAATTACTAAAATCTACTTCAGATATTTTTGAATATTTTGTTTTTTTAATTTTAATTGTAGAAATTACTTCTGTGCTCATAGTAATACAAATTTAGAGTACAAAAATACTTAATAATGCTTAATTTTTATTGGATTTATAAAATATTAACATTTTGTATCTTTGAATTTATGAAATTTACAATGAAAAGAAAAATTATTATTACTGCTGATGGTTCTTCGAGTATATATTTACCAGAGTTGGATGAAAATTACCATTCAAAACATGGTGCCATCCAAGAGGCTTACCATGTTTTTATTCATCATGGCTTGGATTTGTTTGATAACGAATCAGAAATTAATATTTTAGAAATAGGTTTTGGTACAGGTTTGAATTGTTTGATAACTTTTTTAGAAGCAAAAAAAAGAAATTTGAAAATTAGTTATCACGGTGTGGAGGCTTATCCGCTTAAAGCGGAAGAAATTTCACAATTAAATTATGGGCAACAGCTAAATGTTGAAAGTGAAAACAATATTTTTGAGAAGATTCATACTGTTTCATGGAATGAAAAACAAATTATTGATTCTGATTTTTTACTTATAAAAAGAAAGCAATATTTTGAAGATGTAGATGATCAAAATAAATTTAATTTAATTTATTTTGATGCTTTTGGAGCTCAGGTTCAACCTGAATTATGGACAGAAATAATTTTAAAAAAAATGTATGACTCTTTAAAAAATGAAGGAATAATGGTAACTTACTCAGCTAAAGGAAGTGTTAGAAGAGCTATGCAGGCCGCTGGTTTTGTGGTAGTAAGATTACCTGGTCCTCCTGGAAAAAGAGAAATGCTGAGAGGAGTGAAATATTTGAGTGGAAAAAAATTAATTTGATAATTATTTAATTGCTTTATATATCATCAATCATTTTAGTTATATTACTTATATAAAAAAACAATAAATTATGAATGATCCAAAATTTATCAAACGTAAAAAAACAAATACAAAAAAAGCTATAGTCTTACTGTTTTTATTGATAGTTGTTATAATAATATGGAATTATTTAGACGAAATAATAGAATTAATATTTTAATAGATGGGTGTTTTTTTCAATAAAGATAAATCTTCAGATGAGAAAAAGAGAGTAATTAATTTATTCAAAAATCATGTTTCTTCAGGTAAAGTTGATTTTTTTAAGAAATACAAGATGGATTTTGTTATGGGATTTCGTGAAGGTCCTTGGTTGTATGATATTGATGGAAAGAAAAAACTTTTTAACTTACATTCAAATGGAGGTGTTTTCAATTTAGGTCATAGAAACAAAGAAATTATTGCTTTGTTAAAAGAACAATTAGATTATTACGACATAGGTAATCACCATTTAATAAGTAAAACAAGAGCAGAATTGGCAGTGAAAATAGCCGAATTAATGCCGGGAGATTTAGATTATACAATTTTTGGTGTCAGTGGAGGAGAAGCAATGGATCTTGCCATAAAAGTTGCGAGAAGTTTTACCAAACGTAAAAAAATTATTTCAGCTTATGGAGGATATCATGGTCATACAGGGCTTTCAATTCAAACTGGTGATGCAAAATATCGCAACCCATTTTTGTTAGATTCTCCTAATTTTATTCAAGTTCCTTTTAATGATTTGGAAGCTATGCTTAGTGTTTTACAAAATGATGTTGCTGCAGTGATATTAGAAACAATTCCGGCAACTTTAGGAATGCCTTTACCAAAAGATAATTATTTAAAAGAAATTAAAAAAGCCTGTAAAAAAAATGGTGTTTTGCTGATTTTAGATGAAGTTCAGACAGGTTTAGGTAGAACTGGAAAATTATGGGCTTTTGAACATTTTGATGTAATTCCTGATATGGTAGTTTTAGCAAAAGGTCTTTCGGGTGGTATTTATCCTATGAGTGCTACGGTAATTGATAAAAAACTGGAATCTGTATTTCATGATGATCCATTTATTCATATTTCAACTTCTGGGGGAGCAGAATTGGGAAGTGTTGTTGCCAAAAAAGTTTTAGAGATCTCATCAGATTCTAAATTTTTAGAAAATGTAAATTTATTATCAGAATCATTTCAAAAAGAATTGGAAAAATTGCAACAAAAACACAGTAGTTTTTTAAAAGGAATTAGAAGAAAAGGTTTGATGATAGGCTTAGAATTGAAAGATGAATTAGCAGGGCCGGTGTTGACTAAAACGGCTTATGATAATGACTTATTGATTATTTATGCCAATAATGACACATCAGTTGTACAATTTTTACCGCCATTAATTATGGAAAAAAAAGACATGAAGTTTGTTATAAAACAATTGGAAAAAGCAATAAAAGATGCAAAAATATTACATCCGATTATAAAATTAAAAGAAAATATTTCTTCAATATTTTAGTATGATTAAAAAAATTACGGAAGAGTTTTTGACAGAATTTGAAAAAGGATTAAATCCGCAATTCCCGGATAAATCTGTTATTCCTGCCAAAATTGTAGGTTATGGTGAAATTTCCTCAATATTTAAAATAAGTCCATATAATGATTGGGTATTCAAACGGTTGTCTTTGTTTATTACAAGGGATGATGCTGAAATATATTCTGATAAATACAATAATTATACAGCTTATCTAAAAAAAGCAGGTTTAAGTTTACCTAATGATTTAATTTATATAGTTTCTTCAAAAAAAGTTGTGTTGTATATAGCTCAAGAGGCATTTAATAAAGAAAATTTATGTCAAAATAAACTACACTCACTTAGTAAAGAAGATTCATTAAAAATGTTAAAAAATATTTTTTTAGAAATAAATAAAATAACCCATTTTAATATTCAAAATAAATCAAATGTTGCATTGTCAATTGACGGACAAATATCAAATTGGGCGATGGTTAATGATAAGTTATTGTACTTTGACACCAGTACACCTCTTTTTAAAATTAAAGATAAAGAACAAATGAATCCCGAGCTTTTGTTAAATAGTACTCCAAGAGCATTGCGCTGGATGATCAGAAGTTTCTTTTTACAAGAAGTGATGGATCGTTATTATGATATTCACCAAGTTTATTTGGATTTAATTGCCAATTTATATAAAGAACAAAAAGAAGATTTAATTTCCGAAGCAATGAAAATTGCAAATGAATTGTTACCTGAAGGTGTAGAAAAAATTTCATTAAAAGAAGTAGATAAATACTATCAAAATGATAAAATTATTTGGCAATTATTTTTAGGATTAAGAAAAATGGATAGATGGTTAACTACAAATATTTTTAGAAAACAGTACGAATTTATATTACCCGGTAAAATTAAACGATAATTTCATAATCCTTTACTTAGGGTTACAAGATTAAAAATTATGTGTGATACTTTTATTGCTATGCCTCAAGCTACATCTGACGGATCAGTTATTTTTGGAAAAAATAGTGATCGTGAAGCTAATGAAGCGCAAAGTTTAGAGTATCATCAGCAAAAAGATTATAAAAAGGATGAAAATTTAAAATGTACATATATTGAAATTCCACAAGTTGAAAAAACCTATGGAGTTTTGATAAGCCGGCCTTTTTGGATGTGGGGAGCTGAAATGGGAGTTAACGAAAAAGGTGTGGTAATTGGAAATGAAGCAGTTTTTACCAAATTAGAAGTTAATAAAACAGGAGTTTTAACCGGAATGGATTTATTGCGTTTGGCTTTAGAACGATCTGATTCTGCGAAAGCTGCCAAACAAATAATCATAGATTTGTTACAACAACACGGTCAAGGAGGACTTTGTGGATATGAGGATAAAAATTTTACATATCACAATAGTTTTTTGATTGCCGATAAAAATGAAGCATGGGTTTTAGAAACTGCAGGTAAATTTTGGGCAACTAAAAAAGTTGAAAATTATTATGCTATAAGTAACGGATTAACCATTGGATCTGATTACGATGAAATTCATCCTGATACCATATCATATGCTTATAAAAAAGGCTGGGTTAAAGATGAATTTAATTTTGCTTATGCTTTTTCAGATTTTTTATACACAACATTTTCAGCATGTAAAAAACGTCAAAATCGTGCTATTGAAATCTTAAAAAACAATTATCAAAAAATTAGTATTAAATCAGCAATAGAACATTTGCGAGATCATAATTCTGAAAATTTTCAACCTTCAAAACCTTTGTTAGGAAATACTATTTGTGCACATGCCGGTAATTTGATTACTCGAAATGCATCTCAAACTACTGGATCTATGATAGTTCATTTAACTAAAAAAAACACAACAGTTTGGGTTACAGCTACTTCGGCACCATGTATTTCAATGTTTAAACCGCTTTGGTTTGATAATATAGTTTTGCCTGATTTAGGATCAAAGCCTGATGTAAAATTTGACATAAATTCTTTTTGGTGGAAACATGAACTATTACATCGAGAGGTTATAAAAAATTTTCAAAACCGCATAAAATATATTAAAGATGAAAGGAATAATGCAGAAGAATTATTATTGGATTCGGTATATAAAAAAAATAAAAAAGGAATAGAGATTTCAAAAGCTGCTTTTGAAAATCATTTCCAATTGATAGATAAATGGATTGAGGAAGTTGGAAATATAGAAATTATAGATGCCCCAAATGTTCTGTATAAATATTATTGGAAAAAGTTAAATAAAAAAGTAAAATTACCATTATGAAAAAAGTTTTAGTTGTACTGGGTGTAGTAATAATTATCTATATTTTTTGGACTAAATCAGGAAGAAATGAAATAGTTGTAAATGCTTATAAACCTATTGAATATTTTCCGGTTTTTAAAAAAGATTCTACTACAGCAAATATTGTAGGAATACAGCCTTTTATGACCAACCTAGACTATCAAAATAAAAATACATTTTATAAAAAAATGGATTTCTATATGGAAGAAGCGCAAAAGAAGAGTTGGTTCAATAAAAATACAACTGTTGTTTTTCCTGAGCATATTGCATCATGGTTGGTAGCCGCAAATGAAAAGAAATCGATTTATACTGCAACAAAAATTGACGATGCTATGAAGTATGTTGTTTTAGCAAATTTACTTGGGTTTTTAACTTATTATTTCAATTCAGAAGCATCGGATAAAGTTACAGATGCTGTATTTCAAATGAAAGCAAAGCAAATGGCTAATATTTATCAATTTGTTTATTCAAAACTAGCAAAGAAGTATCAGGTAAATATCGTTGCGGGTTCTATATTTTTGCCAAATCCATCCATAAAGGAAAAGAAATTAGTGATAAATAAAGGTCCAATTTTTAATATGACGGCCATATTTAAACCAGATGGTGAAATTGAACCAGAACTAGTGAAAAAGAGATATCCCATAAGTACAGAATTGCCTTTTTGTGTAAAAAATGAAGAACCATTACCAACTTATCGTACTACTACGGGAAATTTGGGAATTGTAATTTGCGCAGATGCTTGGCATGGTGATATTTATGAAGAATTAGATAAAGATAATGCTAATACAATCATAGCTCCTTCTTATTCTACGGGGTACGGAATTTGGGTTATGAAATGGCATGGATATAACGGTTCAGAAAATCCCGAAGAAATTAATAAAGAGGATATTAATAATCTTACACTTGGGGAAGCATGGCATAAATATACTATAAGGCGTATTGAAAACACAAATATTAAAACAGGAATAACTGTTTTTTTAAGAGGAAATATTTGGGATTTAGGCACAGATGGGAGCTCGTTTATTTATAGAAATAATAAAATAGAATCCGTTCCTTTAACAGATAAACCAGTAATTTTTAATGTTGAAATTTAACTTTAAACGTGGATTAGACAATAAAATAAATAGCAAAATATTTTAATGAAATTAAGAATTTAGCATTTTCCATAGCTTATCTTTTAATTCAGTTAAGCCAGTTTGTGCCAATGATGATATAAAAATATGTGGAATGTCTTTAGGAAGTTCTTTTTCAATTTCTTCTTTTAATTCATCATCTATCATATCTGATTTTGAAATTGCTAACAAGCGATCTTTATCTAATAATTCAGGATTGTGTTTTTTGAGTTCATTAAGCAGTACATCATATTCTTTTTGAATATCATCACTATCAGCAGGAATTAAAAATAGTAAAGTAGAGTTACGCTCAATATGTCGTAAAAACCTATGACCTAATCCTTTGCCTTCTGCTGCGCCTTCAATAATTCCAGGAATATCGGCAACCACAAAACTCTTAAAATCTCTGTAATCAACAATACCTAAATTAGGTTTTAAAGTTGTAAAAGCATAATCTGCAATTTTAGGTTTTGCAGAGGTAATTACTGATAAAAGAGTTGATTTACCTGCATTTGGAAAACCAACTAAACCAACATCTGCTAATAATTTTAATTCTAATTGATACCAGCCTTCAGATCCCTCTATTCCGGGTTGGGCATATCTGGGAGTTTGATTAGTTGATGATTTGAAATGCCAGTTTCCTCTTCCTCCCATACCACCTTCGGCAAGAATTATTTCTTCTTTATCCTGAGTTATTTCATAAAGTATTTCCTGAGTCTCAGCATCTCGAATAATTGTTCCAAGTGGAACATCGATATACACATCTTTGCCATCTTTTCCTGTACTGCGATTTTTACTACCTGCTCCACCATGCTCTGCTTTAAAATGCTTTTTAAATTTGAGATGAAAGAGAGTCCACATATTTTTGCTAGCACGTAAAATAACATGCCCTCCACGTCCACCATCACCGCCATCAGGTCCACCTTTACTTATATATTTTTCGCGATGTAAGTGTACAGACCCTTTTCCTCCGTTTCCAGAAGCTGCCCAAATTTTAATATAGTCAACAAAATTTCCTTCAGTCATGATTTTTATCCAAAAAGTTTGAGAATGATTCTAATTATAATTTAAAATTATTGGATTCTTTAATTTTATAAACTATCAATTACTTCTTTTAAACGTTGTGTAATTTCTTCTATAGACCCTACACCATTTACACCAAAATATTTATTTTGGTTTTGGTAATATTCTTGTAAAATAGCAGTTTTTGTTTTATATTCATTAAATCGATGTCTGATTTTCTTTTCATCTTGATCATCAGGCCTGCCACTGGTTTCTCCTCTTTTTAATATGCGCTCAACCAATAAATTTTCTGGTACTTCTAAAGCAACCATTCCATTTATTGTTTCCTCTTTTTCATTTAAAAATGAATCCAAAGATATTGCTTGAGATTCTGTTCTAGGAAAACCATCAAATATAAATCCATTAGCATTGGGGTTTTTATTTACTTCAGCTTTTAACATGTTAATGGTAACATCATCTGGTACCAGATTACCCTTATCCATAAATGATTTAGCTAATTTACCCAATTCAGTTTCATTTTTTATATTGTATCTAAAAAGATCACCTGTAGAAATATGTACTAAATTGTAATGTTTTTTTAATATTCCGGCTTGTGTGCCTTTACCTACACCAGGAGAGCCAAATAAAACTATATTTTTCATTTGATTTGTTTTTAATCTTTACAAAAATACAAGAAATGTTATTTATTTTTTTACTCTTTTTCTTTTAATTGATAAATATCTGGTAAGTTTCTTCCTAATCCATCATAATCTAATCCGTATCCTACAATAAATTTATCTTCAATGGATTTTCCTATATAATCAATAGGTAAACTTTTACGAAATACGTCAGGTTTAAAAAATAGAGTAGCTATTTTTAAATTTTTTACATTTTTATTTTTAAAAATCTTATAAATTTCTGAGAGTGTATTGCCGGTATCAATAATATCTTCTAAAATCACAACTGTTTTGCCTTCCAAATCTTCATTTAGGCCAACCAACTGTTTTATTTTCCCTGTTGAATTAGTTCCTTCATAAGATGCTAATTTTACAAATGTAATATGGCAATTATGAGGGTATTCTCTTACAAAATCAGCGGCAAACATAAACGAGCCGTTTAGAATTCCTATAAAGATGGGTACTTCATCTTTCCCAATATCATCAGCAACTATATTCGCTAAATATTGAACATATTTGGCAATATTTTTTTTACTAATGTAAGGTGTAAAATATTTATCGTGAAGTTTTATTGTGCTCATTTTAATATTTAAATATAATTAAAAAATGCAAATTTACAGTAATTTAAATAAAACAAAACCTTTCAGGTTAAGAAAACTTGAAAGGTTTTGTTTTATAATTACTTTATTATTTTTATGCCTTTTTCTTATCTAATTTAACTGTTGTGTCATACATAATTGGTGATGCAATAAATAATGAAGAGTATGTACCAACTATTACACCAATAATTAGCGCAAACATAAACCCTTTAATTGAATCACCTCCAAATAAAAATATTGCTAACAATACAATTAAAGTAGTAAGAGAAGTATTAACAGTTCTACCTAAGGTACTGCTTAATGCAGAATTTACTATACGGTTAAAAGGCCATGATGTATGCTTGTTAGCAAACTCTCTAATTCTATCAAAAATAACTACTGTATCATTTAATGAGTAACCAACAACTGTTAGAATTGCTGCGATAAATGATTGTCCAATTTCCATGTCAAATGGTAATAAATTTTGGAATATTGAGAAAATTGATAATACAATAAGAACATCATG